>JBAXCT010000072.1:0-9100 GCA_037141375.1 Chthoniobacterales bacterium
TCGAGGTCGAGGTGCGTGGGGCTGGGTCGGCTCTCCTGCGCGTGACGGACGACGGCGGCGGAATGGACCGCGAGGATGCGCTCATGGCCCTCGAGCGCCACGCGACGAGCAAGATTGCCACGGCGGATGACCTCTCCTCGGTGCAGACCATGGGCTTCCGCGGCGAGGCGCTTCCGAGCATCGCCAGCGTGTCGGAATTCCTGCTGCGCACCCGCGCGGGCTCATCCCCAGGCGGAACGGAGGCCGTGGTGCGCGGTGGCAAGCTGGTGGCGGTGAGGGATGCGGGGTGTGCTACCGGGACGACAGTCGAGGTGAAATCGCTCTTCTTCAATCTGCCGGCGCGGCGCAAATTTCTCCGCTCGGCGGCGACCGAGACATCGCATCTTGATCACGTGGTCGAAACTGTGGCGCTCGCTTTTCCGGCCGTCGCCATGCACTACGCGCGCGAAGGACGTACGGTCCACCGCCTCGCACCCGCCTCGGGCACAGCTGTGCGCGTGGCCGATCTCTACGGTGCCGAGGAGGGCGCGCAGCTTTTCGCGCTGGCGCCTCGCGAATCCGGCGGCCTGCGCATCTCCGGTCTGGTTTCGCGGCCGGGCGTGACCCGCGCCGACCGCGCGCGCCAGTTTTTCTTCGTCAACGGGCGGGCGGTGGAAAACAGCTTCATCTCCGCGGGCCTGCGCGAGGCCTACCGCCAGATGCTGGAACCGGGCCGGCACCCCTCCGTTTTCCTCTACCTCGAAATGGATCCGCGCGAGGTCGATTGCAATGTCCATCCCGCAAAGAGGGAGGTCCGCTTCCGCCGTGGATCGCTGGTCCGCGATGCGGTGCGCGATGCAGTCGAGTCCGCCCTGCGCGAGGCACGGGCGGAATGGTTGCGCCCGCTGCGCACGCATGTTGTCTCGCGCTTCACCCCGCCTGACGCCGCCCGCCACGCGAAACCGGCCGCCACGCATCAACCTGAACTCGCCCCGTCGTCCGGTCCGGAAGCGCGTCCGGCGCGCATGGTCGCCCCCAGCGCGCCGTCTGCGGAGTCTCCGCCCGCCGCTGCGCCGTTGTCCCCGGCCTTGGAGGAGTTCCGCCTGATCGGCGGTCTCAGCGCGCGCTATCTCCTGCTCGAGGGTTCGGAGGGACTGGTTATGCTCGACCGTCGTGCCGCGCGGTTGCGTATTCTTTTCGAGCGGCTACAGCGCGGCCTCCGGGAGGATGGCGTGGCCGCTCAACATCTGCTCATGCCGGCGGTTTTCGAATTGCCGGCGCGTTCCCACGAGGCGGTTGTCGCCAATATCGGGGCGCTAAATTCCTGCGGGTTCGGCGTGGAGGTTTTCGGCGGCCGCTCGCTTAAGGTGGAGGCACTCCCGGACTTTCTCGGCGACCGCGACCCGCAGCGCGTGCTGGAGGACTTCGCCGAGCGTGTTCTCTCCGCCGGCGGGACCCGTGCGCGTGCCGCCTTGGCCGAGGATGCGGCGCGCCGAGCGGTGGCCAGCCTTGCCGCGGAGCCGTCCGCACCATCCGACGAGCGCGTTGATCGGGCTCTCGTCGGACAACTCCTCTCCTGCGAGCTTCCATACTGCGATCCCGAGGGTCGGCCGGTCATGCTGCAATTTTCCTGGCGCGAGCTGGACCGAAAATTCGGCCGGACCTGAGCCGCGTCGTCTTGCGGAGAGGGTGCCCCAGCGGCTACAACACTTTTATGTCCGACCTGCGTATCGAGCCCGCTACCCTTGCGGACCTGCCCTTGATGGCAGAGTTGCTGGCCGATCTTTTCGACTCGGAGCCGGATTTCACCGCCGACCAAGGCAAGCAGATGCGCGGACTGCGCCTCATCCTCGAGCAACCGAGCCGCGGGCGCATTTTTGTCCTGCGCAACAACACGCGAATCATCGGGATGATGAATCTCCTCTTCACCATCAGTACGGCCGAAGGAGGTTTCGTTCTCCTGCTCGAGGATCTGGTCATCCACGCCGACCATCGTGGCCAGGGGCGGGGCAGCCGACTGCTTGCTCATGCCATCAAGTTCGCGCGGGAAAAACAATTTCTCCGCATCACGCTGCTCACCCACCGCAACGACGACCGTGTGCTTGCCTTCTATCGGCGGCACGGCTTCGTCGCCTCGGAGATGATGCCGATGCGCCTGCTGCTCGCGCCGGGGGGCGCCGCCGCAGCGTGAGTGCGGCAGCGCGCACCGCTTTCCTCCTCTGCGCGGGATGGGGCCAGCGTCTGCAACCTCTCACCGACCAGATCCCCAAGCCGCTCGTTCCTATCTGCGGAATCTCACTCTGCGAATTTGCCCTCGCGCGACTCGCCGCCACGGGAGTGGAGCGCATCGTGATCAACACGCACCGCTTGGCCGGCGAGTTCATCCGCCTTTTTCCCGAGTATCCGCAACAGTCTCACTACGAGGGCATCCCCGTGCATTTCCGGCACGAACCGGTTTTGCTCGAGACGGCGGGAGGCTTGAAAAACGTAGAGGATCTTCTTCTGCCCGGGCCGGTGCTCGTGCACAACGGCGATATTCTCGCGGAGATGGATCTGGCCGCGCTGCTTGCCGCGCATGAGGAAAACGGGGCGCTCTGCACATTGGCCCTGCGTTCCTCGGGTGGACCTCTGCAGGTCGGCTTCGATGCGGCGCGGGGTCTTGTCACCGACATCCGTGGCGAACTGGGTTCCGACGCGCCGCGATTCCTCTACACTGGGGTGTGTGTGGTCGAACCGGCCTTGCTCGCCCGCATCCCCGGAGGAATACCGCTGTCTTTCGTTCCCGTCTGGCTCGAGGCACTGCGCGCGGGCGAAAAGATCGGCGGCGTCGTCCTCGATGCTGGCGTCTGGCGCGATATCGGCAATATCGAGGAATACCTGCGCATCCACGGCGATCTCGCCGCCGGATCGGTCGCGGTGGCTCCGCCGCGCCGCGCACCCAAGGGATGGCCACTCTGGCGGATGGATGGTGCGGTAGCAGAACCCGGTGCTGTGCTCGAGGGTTGGAATTGGCTCGGGCCCGGCACGAGGGTTTGCGCGGGCGCGCACCTGCGCGATTCCGTCGTCTGGGCGGGAGCAAAAGTTGAACCCGGCGCCGAGGTCTCGGGCTCGGTGATCCGCGAGGGTATGCTCGCAGCAGGGAAAATTTCTTCCGCCATCGTATGAATGACATTGTCGATTGGGTCGCAACCGTGCATCCCGCCGCGCGTGGCGGCGCATGGCAGGCGATCGAGCGTGGTGGATCGGATCGTCAATTCTGGCGCGGTACCGACGCGGCGTCCGGGCTTGTCGCGGTGGCCTACGGCATGGAGAAAGCGGAGAATGCGCGCTACGCGGATTGCGCGGAATTTCTCCTTTCGCAAGGGGTCCGCGTGCCGCGCGTGGTTGCCCATGATGCCAGCGCCCGCTTCCTCCTGCTCGAAGACGCCGGCGCCGAAGACCTTTGGGCGCACCGGGAAAAATCCTGGCCGCATCGGCGCGCGCTCTACGCCTCGGCCCTCGAGCAAGTGGCGCGTTTGCATGCTTCCGATCTCGCGGTTGCCGCAGCGTCAGGGGTCCTGCAGGTCCCGTTCGACGAGAATCTCTACCGCTGGGAGCAGGAGTATTTTTTCGATCACTTTCTCGGCGCCCGTCCCGCGGACCTCGCGCCGTGTGAAAAGCAGGCCGAGGAACTTGCTGCGCGCCCGCGGGTCTTGCTTCACCGCGACTTTCAATCGCAGAACATCATGGTGCAGGGGGACGAGGTCACCTTGATCGACTTTCAGGGCATGCGGGCCGGTCTCGCCGGCTACGATGTGGCGTCGTTGCTCTACGATCCCTACGTGGCGATGGACAGAGAGGAACGCAACGAGCTGTCGAATTTGTATTTCCAAAAGTCCGGTAGAAGCGATGTGGAGGCTTGGACCGAGGAGTTGCTGGGTTGCGCCAAGCAGAGGCTCATGCAGGCGCTGGGCGCCTATGGATTTCTCGGCCGCGTCAAAGGACGCGCTCATTTTCTCTCCCACATTCCGGCTGCCGCCGAACGGTTGGCCTCGCTGTGTGACATCAAACCCGAATGGCGCACCCTAGGTTCGCAGGTGCGCGCCGCCGCCTCGCAATGAAAAAAACCGCTGTCATTATCGAAAACGTGCAACCCCTGCTCGACTGCGGGCGCTACGCCATCAAGCGTTTGGTCGGTGATCCGGTCCGCGTGACGGCGGATATCTACAAAGACGGACATGATTTTGTCGCCGCCGCGTTGAAGTGGCGCATGGCCGGCGGGAAGAGGTGGCATGAGGTGCCCATGGCCGACGAGGGCAACGATGTCTGGGCGGGGTCTTTCACCGTAGAGGAGATCGGCGATTGTGAATACACGATCGAAGCGTGGCTCGACCACTACGCGACTTGGCGAGATGAATTTCTCCGCAAGCACGCAGGCGGCGAGGCCGATCTTTTCTCCGAGGCGCTCGAGGGTGCGGCGCTCCTTGAGTCGGGCGCCAAGCGCGCAGGAAAAAAGTCGGGCGCTGCCTTGCTGCGCGCTGCGGCTGCGTCGTTGGTCCGCGGCGACCGGGATGAGGCGCTGTCCATCTCCGCACGCCCCGATCTCGCCGCGCTCATGGCGAAATTTCCCGATCGCGCGATCTCGGCGGAGTTCGGCCCATACGGTCGGATCATGGTCGAGCGTCCACGCGCTCTCTTTGCGGCGTGGTATGAATTTTTTCCGCGCTCCGCCGTGGGCATAGCTGATCGCGGATCGACCTTCCGCGACTGCCTCGCGCGGCTCGACGATGCGCAGGCGATGGGTTTCGACGTTGTTTATTTCCCGCCGATCCATCCGATTGGCGCGACCAAGCGCAAAGGCCGCAATAACGCGCTCGCGTGCGAGCCCGGAGATCCTGGCGTGCCCTACGCCATCGGCAACCGCCACCAGAACTGCCCGCACGGGGGAGGGCACCGCGATGTCGCGCCGGAGTTGGGAACGCTGCAGGATTTTGAGTGGCTGGTGGCCGAGGCGAAAAAGCGGGGGCTCGAGGTCGCGCTGGATTTCGCGCTGAACTGCTCGCCCGATCATCCCTACGTGGCGGAGCACCCCGAGTGGTTTTTTCGGCGTCCGGATGGCACGATCAAATACGCGGAGAATCCCCCCAAGAAATACGAGGACGTCTACCCGATCGATTACCACAATACGCAGTGGCTGGAGCTGTGGAACGAACTGCGCGACGTCATCCTCTGGTGGGCGGCGCGCGGCGTGCGCACTTTCCGCGTCGATAATCCCCACACCAAGCCGGTCGCGCTCTGGGAGTGGCTCATCGCGGAAACGCGCTCGAAATTTCCTGACCTCGTCTTTCTCAGCGAGGCCTTCACCAAGCCGAAAATGATGCGCGTGCTGGCCAAGTCCGGTTTTTCGCAGAGCTACACGTACTTCACGTGGCGGAACACGAAGCAGGAATTGACCGAATACTTCACCGAAATGAGCGCGCCATGGTCGGCGGATTATTTCCGTCCGAATCTTTTCACCAACACGCCGGACATCCTTCCGTTTTTCCTGCAAAAGGGCGGCCGCGCGCCTTTTCTCATCCGTGCCGTGCTCGCCGCCACCCTCTCGCCGCTGTACGGCATCTACAGTGGGTTCGAATTGTGCGAGGGCGATGCGTTGCCCGGCCGCGAGGAATACCTCGACAGCGAGAAATACCAGTTTAAGGCCCGCGACTGGAACGCGCCCGGCAACATCAAGGATTTCGTCGCGCGGTTGAACCGCATCCGCCGCGAGAACCCAGCCTTGCAGCATCTCAAGAACTTGCGTTTCCACACCGCGGAAAACGACAACATCCTCCTCTACGCCAAGGCGACGGCGGATAATTTTCTCGTCATCGTCGTCAACCTCGATCCGCAAAACACGCAGGTGGCGGCGGTCGAGGTGCCGGTGTGGGATTACGGCCTGGGTTGGGATGCCGACTATGTGGTCGAGGATCTGCTGACCGGCGAGCACTACACATGGCACGGGTCGCGCAACTATGTGGAGCTTGATCCAGCCGTTCGTGTGGCGCACATCCTGCGCGTGTCACGGTCGGCGTAGGCGGGACTTTGGTGCTTGGCCTTCCCCCGGGCGAAGTCATAGAACGTGCCTCTATGAGAAAAATCGCCTCTATTATCCTCCTCAGCGCCGTTGCGCTTGCGGTGCTCCCGTTGCCGGGGCTTGCCTGCACGGCGTTCCAGCTCAAGTCGAATGATGGCGCCCAGATCTACTTCCGCTCGATGGAGTTCGGTTTCCCCTTCAATTCCAAAGCCCTCATCGTGCCGCGCGGCACCGCATACACCGGCACGGCGCCGGGCGGAAAACCCGGGCTCAGCTGGAAGGCGAAATACGGTCTGGTCGGTCTGAACGTGGACATCGCGCCGAACATCATTGCCGACGGCCAGAACGAGAAGGGGCTGGCCATCGGCATGCTGTATCTGCCGGGTTACGCCCAATGTTTGCCGCCCGACGAGGGCTCGCAGGCGAAGACGCTCGGCAGCTGGGAGCTGCCCACTTACCTGCTCTCCATGTGCTCGACCGTTGATGAGGCGGTGGGAGCATTGCAGGACGATGTCTATGTGGCGGAGCAGGAATTTCCACCGTTCAAGCAGCTTCTTCCCGTCCACTTCTGGATCGGCGATGCCAGCGGCAAGGTGGTAGTCGCCGAGTTTGTCGGTGGCAAACTCCGCATCCATCAGGCGGAACTCGGCACGCTGACCAACTCCCCGCCCTATGATTGGCAGGAGATCAATGTGAGCAATTACCTCGATCTCTCCTCGATCAACGTTCCCGTAAAAAAATTCGGCGACTTCGTTTCGGTCAACTACGGCCAGTCCAGCGGCTTCGTCGGGATGCCGGGCGACCTGACGCCGCCGTCGCGCTTCGTCCGCGCCACGCTCTTTTCGCATTGGGCTACGCCGGGGGCGACCGCGGTCGATACGGTCAACCTCGGATTCCATATTCTCAACACCTTCGACATCTTCAACGGCGCGATCAAAAGCGACTCCGCCAACCAAACGGCCAACACCAAGGGATTTCTCGCCTCGGACGGAAAGCCGAAGATCGTGGACACGGATACCACCGAGTGGGTGGTGGCCCATGACCGGACGAATCTGAAGACCTACATCCGCACCTACAACGGGCTCGCCATCCAGGTGATAGACCTCAAGAAAGCGAACTTCGACGAACCCGGCCTGCGCACCATCGATCTGCAGAATGATTTCGCGCCAGAGGATGTGACAGGCCAGGCCAAGCCCCTGGCGGCGGGCAACTAACTATGACGGGGCCAGAGAGGAATGGGACGCGGACCGGACCAGCCCAAATCCAGCGTTGATTTCGGGCCGCTTTCTCCGTATCCCACCAGATCGCTTAATCCGCGAGGAATACCCATGGGCAAGATTTACGAGAACATTGTCGAGACAGTCGGTCGCACGCCGCTGGTCAAACTCAACCGCATCACCGAAGGCCTCGGGGCGACCGTGGCCGTCAAATGCGAGTTCTTCAACCCCTTGGGCAGCGTCAAAGACCGCATCGGAATGGCGATGATCGAGGACGCAGAGAAGAAGGGGATCCTCAAAAAAGGCACGGTCATTGTCGAACCGACCAGTGGCAATACCGGCATCGCTCTGGCCTTCGTGGCCGCCGCAAAGGGCTACGAACTCATTCTTACGATGCCCGATACCATGAGCATCGAGCGCCGCACCCTGCTCGCCATGCTCGGGGCAAAATTGGTCCTTACCCCGGGGTCGGAAGGCATGAAAGGCGCCATCGCCAAGGCCGAGGAGATCGTGAAGAACACGCCCAATGGCTGGATGCCGCAGCAGTTCAAAAATCCGGCCAACCCCGATATCCATGCCAAAACCACGGCGGAAGAAATCTGGGATGACACTGCCGGCAAAATCGACATCTTTGTTTCCGCCGTCGGCACTGGCGGCACCTGTACCGGCGTGGGCGAGGTGATCAAAAAGCGCAAGCCGGGGTTCAAGGTCGTGGCCGTCGAACCGAAAGATTCCCCGGTGATTTCCCAGACCCGGGCGGGTGAACCGGTGAAACCCGGTCCTCACAAAATCCAGGGAACGGGCGCGGGCTTCGTGCCGGACAATCTCCATCTTGATGTGGTCGATGAAGTTCTGACCGTGACCAATGACGAGGCTTTCGCCATGGCCCGCCGCCTCTCCAAGGAGGAGGGGATTCTCGGCGGCATCAGCTCCGGGGCCAACGTCCATGCGGCGTTGGAACTGGCCAAGCGCCCGGAGAACAAAGGAAAACTTATCGTCACCGTGGCTTGTTCCACCGGCGAACGTTATCTCAGCACTGCGCTAGCCGACGAAGCCCGCTCGGCAGCTACTACTTGATTTCACCATGGACAATCGACGCAACCCCTCGGTTTTGATGCCGGCTCTTTCCTCCGACTTGGAGTTCTCCGACGGAGATATCTTCTGGCAGCAGCACTGGAAAAAATTCGTCGCTGCCCTGGTCGCGATTGTGCTGCTCATCCTCGCCGCAGGCGCTTGGATGTATCATCGCTCCCACCTCCGCGCGAGTTCCGGCGCGCTCTACAGTGCTGCCACCGGTGCCGACGGATGGCGCGAGGTCGTCGCGAAATTTCCCGGCTCGGTCGCGGCCGGCAATGCGCGGGTCCGCCTAGCCGCCGCGCTGCGCAGTGAAGGAAAGCTGGACGAGGCGGTGACAGAGTTTACTAATTTTGCCGAGCAGCAACCCGAGCATCCCATGGCGGGGGCTGCGTGGCTGGCCATCGGGGAGATCCGCCGCGCCCAGCAGAAAGACTCCGATGCCCTTGAAGCCTACCGATCGGCTTCAGGAGGACACAAGAACTCCTATGCCGCTCCCTTGGCTCTGGTTGCGGAGGCAAGGCTTCTCGCCTCCAAAGACAAATCCGGGGAGGCCAAGGCCATTCTGGAGTCGGTTGGGACATCTTATCCGGAGACCCCGGCAGCCATGGTCGCGGCAGGCGAGCTCGAGCGATTGACAGGCAAGCCGCCTGGTCCGGCCCGAGAGTAGCACCCGTTAACAGGTTGGAGCCTGCATTAAATTTGACTTATTCCTTTGTTCGCCGCTGCATTTGATTCATGCCAAAAATTTCCACAAACTTGGCAAGTATCGTCC
>JBAXCT010000073.1:0-9099 GCA_037141375.1 Chthoniobacterales bacterium
TTCATCGACCTGGCCAACAGCCCGAATGCCCGCCCCATCCTCGCGCTGCCGACGCTGACCGAGTATAGCAACGACCTGAACAACTACGTGAACCTGCTGATGCTGGGAAAAATTACAACCGACGAAGCCCGCCAAACGATGCAGGAACGCCAGCAGAAGGCCCTCGACAAAAAAACTGCCCGGTGGAACCGCGCGAAGGCGAAACTTCTGGCTGGCTGGAGGAGTAGCCTATGACTCGGGGAGAAAAACGCGAACTGACCGCCGGGCTCCTTTTCATCAGTCCGTGGCTCGTCGGCTTTCTGGCTCTGTCGGTCTACCCGATACTGGCCTCGTGCTGGTTTTCGCTCTGCGATTACAGCGTGCTGGCGGATCCCGTTTATATCGGCACGGAAAACTATAGTGAACTCTGGCACGATGAGGTCTTCTGGCAGGCGCTGCGCAACACTCTGGTCTTCGCCGCCGTCTCGATCCCGCTCAGCACGGCGCTGGCCATCGGGCTCGCCGTGCTGCTGAACCAGCCTGTCCCGGGCCGCGGCGTTTTCCGGACAATCTTTTTCCTCCCCTCGCTCGTGCCGGCCATCGCGCTGGCCATCCTCTGGCAATGGATGCTCAACGGGCCGGTCGGTCTGGTGAACAACCTGCTCCGCCAACCGCTCGATCTGATCAACCGCTTGGCCGGAACATCCCTGCAGCCGCCGGATTGGCTCAACGACCCCTCCTGGGCCATGTGGGGACTCGTCATCACCGGACTGTGGGGCGCGGGCAATGCGATGGTGATCTACCTGGCCGGACTTCAGGAAATACCGGCCGAGCTCTACGAGGCGGCGGAGATGGATGGCGCCAATTCATGGCAGCGATTCATGCATGTCACGCTGCCGCTGCTCACGCCGGTCATTTTTTTCAATGTCATCATGGGCCTCATCGGCTCGCTGCAAACTTTCGCCGTGCCCTACATCCTGACCAACGGGGGCGATGGTCCGGGGCGCAGCCTGCTCTTTCTCGCCACCTACATCTACCAGAGCGCGTTTGACTATTGGAACATGGGTTACGCCTCGGCACTCGCCTTGGTTCTTTTTGTGCTCATCCTCGCGCTGACGTGGATCGTCGTGCGCTTCGGGGAAAAAAGGGTTCACTACGCAGGACGATGAACAAGCTGCCCTCACGCCTGCTTTCGATCGCGCTGCTGCTTGTCCTCGGCACCATCTTCATCCTGCCCTTCGCGTGGATGGTCTCCACCTCGCTGAAACCTCTCAACGAGACCATGGTCCTCCCGCCGCAGTGGCTCCCGAGCCACCCTCAGTGGAAGAACTACCCCGAGGCGATGGACGCGATGGGATCCTTCTGGCTCTACGCCCGCAACAGCCTGCTTCTCGCCGTGCTCAACGTGGTCGGCACGGTGATCTCCAGCGCGCTGGTCGCCTACGGGTTTTCGCGCATCGAATGGCGCGGGCGGGATAATCTTTTTCTCCTCCTGCTTGCCACCATGATGATTCCCTTCCCCGTCATCATGGTTCCTGTCTACACGCTCTTCCGCGAACTCGGCTGGATCGGGACCTTCAAGCCCCTCTGGATTCCGGCCTTCCTCGGCGGCGCCTTCAATGTGTTTCTCCTGCGGCAGTTCTTCCTCGGCATTCCCCGCGACCTGACCGAGGCGGCGCGCATCGATGGCTGCAGCGAGTTCCGCATCTTCTGGCAGATCATCCTGCCGCTGGCCAAACCGGCCCTCTTCACCGTCGGGCTCTTCCAGTTCATGGCCACCTGGAATGATTTTCTCGGACCGCTCGTCTTCCTCGTGCGGCAGGACCAGTTCACCCTCGCCCTCGGACTGCAAAACTACCAGAGCATGTTCGGCGGAACCTCCTGGCACTACCTCATGGCCGCATCGACCTTGGTCGTTCTGCCGGTCATCGTCCTCTTCTTCCTGACCCAGCGGACCTTCATCCGCGGAATCTCCACAACCGGTCTCAAATAAAGTCATGGCTGAAATCATCATCGAAAATCTCCGCAAGGTTTATCCCGGAGCGCAGGGACGTCAGGGCAAGGTGGCGGTCGAAGGCGCCTCGTTCACCATCCACGACCGCGAGTTCATGGTGCTGGTCGGTCCCTCCGGGTGCGGCAAAACCACGACGCTGCGCATGATCGCCGGCCTCGAGGAACCCACCAGCGGCACGATCCGCCTCGACGGACGCGTCATCAACGAGGTGGCCCCGAAGGACCGCGACCTCGCCATGGTTTTCCAGAACTACGCCCTCTACCCGCACATGAGCGTGTATCGCAACATGGCCTACGGGCTGGAGCTTCGCCGCATTCCCCGCGAGGAGATCCGCCGGCGCGTCGAGAATGCAGCGAACCTGCTCGGACTGCTCGCTCCGGACAATCTGCTGGAGCGCAAACCGAAGGCCCTGTCTGGAGGACAGCGGCAACGCGTGGCCCTCGGCCGCGCGATTGTGCGCGAACCCAAGGCCTTCCTCTTCGACGAACCGCTCTCCAACCTCGATGCCAAGATGCGCGTCGAGACGCGAGCGGAGCTCGGCCGTTTGCACCACCAGCTCCAGGCCACCATGGTCTACGTGACGCACGATCAGGTGGAGGCGATGACCTTGGCCGATCGCATCGTCGTGATGAACGTGGGGCGCATCCAACAGATCGCCCCGCCGCTCGAAGTTTACCATCGGCCGGCCAATCTCTTTGTCGCCGGCTTCATCGGAAGTCCGCGGATGAACACGGTACGGGGCAAACTCGCCGGCCAAGGTGATGAAGTTGTTTTCACCGAGGAAACTGCCCGGGGCGGTGAGCCGATGGAGCTCCACTTCCTCGGAGAAAAAGCGCGAGGACTCGCCAAGCTCGTCGGACGCGATGTCATCCTCGGCCTGCGGCCGGAGAATATCGGGGATGCGGTCGGGGGGGGCGATGCCGGGGCGACTTTTGCCGCGCGGGTCGATGTGGTCGAGCCTGTCGGTCCGGAGACATGGATCTATCTGTCAACGGACTCGCACCAGCTGATCTCCCGTATCTCCGGAACCGCCAAGCCGACGGCCGTCGGAGAAACAATGCGCTGCCAAGCCGATCTTGAGCGGGCGTGCTTCTTCGATCCCGGTTCAGGTGAGGCCTTGGCTTAATTGTCGGCAGGATTAACTTCCGGCTCTTTGCCGCGGAGAAAATCCAAGGCATCGCGGAAACGCAGGCGGTTCTCCTCGGAGGAAGCAACCAGTGCCTCGTGCGCGGCAAGGATGGCGCGGCGCATTTCCTCCTTGGGCATGGCGCGGGCCAAAAAGAGCATTTTGTCCTCCTCGCTCAGCAACGGAATATCCTCTTCGGGCGCCAGCAGCAATGAGTCCAGACCATACAGCGCCAGTTGGCGGCGGCAGTTGGTACTCGCCTGGACGATGACCAAAGCCCCGCTGGACTCGGACGACATTTTTCCGGAGAGAGAAATGAGCGTGCCCATAAACGTCGAATCCATGAGATGGCATGATTCCAGATCTAGGAAAAAGAAACGGACGCCTTCCGTCTGCAAACCTTGGACAAAATCGCGCAGCACGATGCTGTTGTGCCAGATAGCTTCGCCCTGCATGGCGATCCAGACTCTCTCCGCGTCGAGGCGGCAGTAGCGGACACCGGAATGAGAGTTCCGGGCCGGGAGAGCATCAAGGACACGATGCCGCACTTCGTCACAGGATAAACGGTTGGCACTCTCGAAGTGGACGAGCGGTATCCGGGCGGAGCGCAGGGTGGCATCGGTGTTGTTTTCGATCCACTTGGCCCAACCTGTCTCGGCCGGAAAGCTGCCATCGAGCTCGACCACCCCGACGATGCGGAAGTCGTGGGGGTCGAAGAGCGCAAAGTCCGCATGGTAGCGGCTGGACAAGCTGAGCAGCTCAAACCGGAGACGGGCGAGGAAGCCGGAGCGGGCCTCGACCAACTCCTCCAACCGCACCTTGGGAAAAACATGAAACACATTCTTCAAGGCCTCGTGCAAGACATCGAAAAATTCATGTTCGTCCTCGCTAAGCCATGCCCCACCACGGGAATATCTCACGCGGAGCACACCCCTTCGGGCCCGGCCCATATAAAAGCCGATGGTGAAGAGTCCTAATATCCCCACGACAACGGCGAGGATGAGACCCCAATTCATGAATTTAAACTAGGGTCGAGAAAACAAGAGCACAACAATATTCCCGGAGGTCAAGGTGCCGGGTGGGCCTTGATATAGGAGGAGTACCACCTTCCGGTCGGCTCCAAAATGCGCTCCATGGTGTCGGGATCGTAAGAGAAAAGCCCGAACTGTCCGTGCCATCCCTCTTTCCATTCATAGTTGTCAACCAGCGTCCAGACGAAGTATCCGCGGACATCGACGCCGGCCGACATGGCCCTGCGCATCTGCGCGATGTGCTCGCGGGTGTAGCGGATGCGCTTCTGCTCGCTTTGTGTGCCGAGGCCGTTCTCGGTGATAACCACCGGCTTGTGGTAGCGCTCGTTCACCTGGGTCAAGACATTGAAGAGCCCCTCCGGCACAATCTCCCAGCCCAGCTGGGTGTAATCGGATGACATCTCGCCGTGGCCTCGGCTAAGGAAGCGGCGAATGCTCGCGTCTTGGGCGTAGTAATAATTCACACCGATGATGTCCATCGTATCCGCCACCATGTCGAGGTGGTCGAAATTTTGCCGCTGCACGATGTTGTAGACCAGCGCGGTCGGATCCTGGAATCGGTTGCGGCGCCAGTCCGGCAGCGAGTAGACGCCCATGATGAGCGCGTCCGGCCTTTGCGCCCTGACGATGGCGGCAGCATCGCGGAACATGTCGGCCGCGACACGCATCGCCTTTTTGTATCCGAACGGATGCAGCAGCAACCCCGGAGGCCAATGGCCGGCGATCCATCCGAGCTGGAGCGCACCGTTGGGTTCGTTTTGCGGCACATAGATCCGCACGTAAGGCTTCATCGCCCCGACCACGCGCATGACATGCCGTCGCCAGGCCTCCCTCACGTCCGGATGCAGGAAGTTCGAGCGCGCCTTGGCCTTCGTGTCATAGAGCCAGTCCGGGAAGGTGAAGTGCCAGAGCGTGACGATAGGCTCGATGCCTGCAGCCCGCAGCTCGCGGGCCATCCGGACATAGCGGGCCAGAGCCTCCTCGTTGATCACGCCCGGCTTCGGCTCGATCCGCGCCCATTCCACGCCGAACCGGAAGTGGGAGACTCCGAGTTTCTTGAGCGCGGCCAGATCGCGGTCAAAGTGGCTCCAAGAAAACATCGCATCCTCTCCGCGGACCGGGGCGCGGCCCTCCTTGCCATACACATCCCAATCGGTTTGGAAATAATAGGGCGAACCGGGCAGCACGCCACGATCCTCGTTCTGATAGCTCGCGGTGGATGTGCCCCACCAGAATTTTTCGCGCGGCAGGGGCCTTGGCGCTGCGGCTTCGGCGGGCACACGGTATCGGCCCGGCGCGGTGACGCAACCCGCCAGCGCAGTGGCGAGGAAAATGGCGGTACCGGCGCGCATAGCTTGCATCATGGATGGTATGCTATTTTATTGCAGCCGTGTCCGCAATCCGTCTCCTAGCCGCTTGCTTGCTGCTTGCCACATGCGCCGTCGGCCACGCTGCGCCTAAGCTCGCACCGATCAACCAGCGCACGAAGCCGGACACCTTGGAGCTACATAACGGGAGCTCATTGCGGGGACTGATCCTTAAAAACACAGCCAACTCGGTGATCTTCCAATCAGACAACCGCGTGATCGAGATCCCGAAGTCGGAGATCCGCCGCATCCGCGACGAAATCGACGCGGAGGTTTATTTTCCGGACATCACCGGCTTGGGCATGTTGCCGTCATGGCAAGCCATGGTTTTCGACCTGCGCAACACCGACGAGATCGAGAGCCTGCAACAGATCCCTGCCACCAGGCTCGAAGAGGGCATCCTGCGCCATATCCCCTACCTCTCCTTCCGCATCAACACCCAATCCGAGTTCAATATCTACGGCGACCCGAACAACCCGGTGGCCATCGAGTTCGGCATGTACGGCAGGCAGCGGCGCGGCACCAAATACCACCGCATGGCCCGGGAGTTCCTCGCCGGCCATCTCAACAAGCGCGAGGAGATCGCCGCGCTTTACGCCCTTTCCTTCAAGGGCGACAGCAAAAAGGTCGGTAATCTGGTCTTCACCATCGTCCCGCCCAAAGATGCCGACAGCGACGGCGGCTGGTGGCTCTGCGTCTACAATGCCAAACGGATCGAGGCTGCCCGCGTCCCTGAAAAACAATACGCCGCCGTTACAAGACCCTTCAAAGAGGTCAATCACCGGGACGGCCGCCTGCGGAAGGAAAATCAGAAGAGCGGCCAGAACTGGCTGGCCGCCCTCATGACCAGCCCGACGGGGTCGACGCCGAAAATCCGCGGATTCTACCGCGACAAGCAAGGTATCTTCCGCCTCCTGACCTTCGACGGTTCCTAGCCCGCGCAGCCAAGCAGACGGCGCTCGCGGATGATCCGCGCAACCTCCGTAGGCACTGACTTCTCCCAGGACGGATCGCCCGCCCGCAGCTGGGCGAGAACATCTGGCGATTTGATGCCGAGGATGTCCGCGCGGTAGTCCTTGATGGGCACGATGAAGCAATTCTCGCGCAGGTAGGCGTAGAGGTGGTGCAGCTTGGGGTCGACGCGCAAGTTGTCGGCCGTGACGATGGTTCCGTCGGCCGCAAGCCGCGGGTAGGCGTAGAGGCGCACGTTGGTTTTGAACAACCGCCCCAGCCCCTCGAGGATGCCTCCCTCGAGTCCCGTGTAATACTTCTCGAGAAAAATTTCCTGCAGGCTGGGCACGCCCAAGGCGAGGCCGATCGCTTGGTCGGTATACCGGGACACATAGTCCACGAGTCGGAAATACTCGCCGAAATTCGAAACCAGCACGGTCTGCCCGAGCGCGCCGAGAATGTCCGTGCGATCGAGAAAATCGCGGGGATCGAGCGGGCCGGTGCTGAGGAGATTCTGCATGGTGATCTCCGCGAGGGTGAGGATTCCGCGCGGCGCAGCTTCCTCCTGCTTTTTGAAATCCTCGTTGGCGCAGCGCAACATCTCGATAGTGATGTGCGTGACGGGTCGGAAGCTGCCTCGCTCGATCAGCACGGCGCGCTTGTAGAATTCCTCGGCAGGCTGCAGCACCTCGCCATCCGCCCGGAACATCGCCGCGCGCCCGAGCCCCTGCGCGACGAGTTGCAGGCTCATCAGCCGGTTGTCGACCCCGGCGAAAGCCGGACCGCTGAACCGGATCATATCCACCTCGATGCGCTGTGGCGTCAGATCGTCGAGCAGGCTGCCAATGAGTTTTTCCGGCGTGGCGTGCAAGCGGAAAGCGCCGAAGATCAGGTTCACCCCGATGATGCCGAGCGCCTCCTGTTGGGAGATGTTCTCGGCGTCGAGCATGCGGACGTGAATGATGATCTCGTTGACCGGTCCGTGCGGATCGGTCTGGAAGCGAATCCCCATCCACCCGTGCGATTCATCGTGGCGGTGGAAGCTGCGCGCCGCCACCGTGTCGGCAAAGACGAAAAAAGTTTTATCGGCCCCCTGCTTGGCATCAAGCCGCTCTCGCAGGAGGTCAAACTCGTGCTCGAGCATGCCCCAGAGTCGCTGGCGGCTGACGTACCGGTCGACCGGTCCGTAGATCGCATCGCTGAAGGTCATGTCGTAGGCCGACATGGTCTTGGCCACCGTCCCGGCCGCGGCACCGACGTAGAAAAAGCGCCGCGCCACCTCCTGCCCCGCGCCGATCTCGGCGAATGTGCCGTAGATGCGGTTGTCGAGGTTCAGCTCGAGCGCCTTGCTGTTCACTTGCAGGTTGAAAATCTCGGATGGCATAAAGCACTTGATCATGGCGGGAGTGACCCCCGAGATCAACCCGCCACGGGCCCGCCGGCCCGGCCGATTCGGTAGCGCTGCAAAAGCCGCGTTGCAAGTCGCGCGGAAGCAGGCGAAAACTTTCCTACCGATGACGACCAAGCCGCAGTCCCACGATCTCCTCGGGAGCATGCCATGAAAACGGGCAGCGAGGAGTGGCGCGATGCCGCCGTGTTGCAGGGACTGCCGGGCGAATGGGATCCGGAGCTGCGGCGGCGAGCCTTCCTCTCGCTCTGCCTGCTCCCGGCACTGCTCGCGCTTTCCCTCGTGCTCGTCTATCCCCTTTTCTACAATGTCTACCTCTCGCTGTCCGATGCGGGCGTGTCGCATCTGCGCGGATCGCAGCTCTCCGGCTTCCACCAATACGCCGCGGTATTCGGCGAGACGGAATTCTGGGCCACCTTCGGTCGCACCGTGGTGTGGACCCTGGTGTGCAGCACCCTGCAAATCGCGCTCGGCGTTTTTTTGGCGGTCATTCTCAATCAGAATTTCATCCGCGGCCGCGCGGCGTGGAGGCTGCTGCTTCTGCTGCCTTGGGCCATACCGCAATACATCACGGCGCTCACCTGGCGAGGCATGTTCAACGGCGAACATGGGGCGGTCAATTCGCTGCTCTCCGCGGTCGGTGCGGGTCCGGTCGATTGGCTGACCACGCCGTTCGCCGCCTTCGTCGCCATGATGCTGGTCAATATCTGGATGGGCTTCCCGTTCATCATGGTCATCGCGTTGACCGGACTGCGTGCCATCCCCGACTCCGTCTACGAGGCCGCGCAGCTGGAGGGGGCCTCGGCGTGGATGCAGTTCACGCGGCTGACCGCGCCGTTGCTGCGTCCGGTCATGCTCCCGGCCACCGCGCTGGCCATCGTCTGGAATTTCAACAACCTCAATCTTGTCTGGCTCTTCTCTAGCGGAGGGCAGCCGGATGGGAAGACCCACATCCTCGTGTCGTATGTGTACCAGAACGCCTTCAGCTATTACCGGTTCGGCCTGGCTGCAGCGCTCTCGGTGGTCATCTTCGTGATTCTCTTTCTCTTCGTGCAGGCCTTCCTGCAAGTGAGCCGCTGGCGCCGCTGAACAAATCAGCGGTGCAGATACCAGCCGAGGATCGCAGGTCCGGCGGCGATCCAGACCATCGCTCCCGCCGCAAGATAAGGACCGAACGGCAGGCGCCCCGCTTCGCCCAACCGCCGCAGAGCCATGAGCACGAT
>JBAXCT010000074.1:0-9009 GCA_037141375.1 Chthoniobacterales bacterium
GAGCAGCAGGGTGTCCTCATGCGGCAGAAGGCTGAACTCGAACAGCAACTCGCCAACTGCCGCGGGACGAATTTCGAGAATCCCGACATCTCCCGCGTCGCACTCGGCACGACTGCCCGCCTGCGCGACAAGTCCACCGGCGCGGAGGAGGAACTCCACATCCTGGGGGCCTGGGACGGCGATTCGGCCAAAAACATCGTCTCCTACCTCGCCGCGGCGGCCACCGCGTTGATCGGCCACGCCACTGGCGAGACGGTGCGCCTGCCCTCAGAACATGGGGAGCGGGAGGTCGAGATCACCTCAATCACACCGTTCAAAAACCTTGAAATTTTGTAGCAACTGCGTCAAACGTGCGCGCTAGGGCGATCACCCGCCCTTCTTTTATTTCCATGCCATCCACCGTCATCCACAGCGTCCGCGGCCGCGAAGTCATCGATTCGCGCGGCAACCCCACCGTCGAAGTCGAAATCACCCTGCAGGGAGGAGCAACCGGGCGCGCCATCGTGCCCAGCGGCGCCAGCACCGGCGAACACGAGGCGTGGGAACTGCGCGACGGTGAGGCCACCCGCTACCTGGGCAAAGGCGTGACCAAAGCCGTGGCCAACGTGAACAAAGCGATCGCCGGAGCCATCACCGGACTCGACGCCCTCGACCAAGTCGGAGTGGACCGCACCATGCGCAAGCTCGACGGCACCGGAAACAAGAAGAAGTTGGGCGCCAACGCCATCCTCGGCGCGTCCATGGCCACCGCCCACGCGGCCGCCGCGCAGCTCGGGCTGCCGCTCTTCAAATACCTTGGCGGACCGAACGCGAAAGTTCTGCCCGTCCCCATGATGAACATCGTCAACGGCGGCGCACACTCGGACGCACCGATCGATTTCCAGGAGTTCATGATCATGCCCCGCGGGCTGTCCACCTTCCGCGAGGCGCTGCGCTGCGGCGCGGAAATCTTTCACGCTCTCAAGTCCGTCCTCAAGGGCCGCGGGCTCTCGACCAGCGTGGGCGACGAGGGCGGATTCGCTCCCAACTTCACCTCGGCCGAGGATGCCCTCGACACCATCGCCAGCGCGGTGAAAAAGGCGGGCTACAAATTCGGCAAGGAAGTCTTCATCGCGCTCGACTGCGCCTCGAGCGAGTTCTACGACAAGACCAAGAAGGCCTACGTTTTCAAGAAGTCCGACGGCAAGGTGCGCTCGGACGACGAGATGGTCGCCTACTACAAGAAGCTCTGCGCGAAATACCCGATCATCTCGATCGAGGATGGTTTCGCGGAGAACGACTGGGTCGGTTGGAAAAAGCTCACCGATGCGCTCGGCGACAAAGTTCAACTCGTCGGAGACGACCTTTTCGTCACCAACGTCGACTTCCTTCGCAAGGGCATCGCGCAGGGTGTGGGCAACTCGATCCTCGTCAAAGTCAACCAGATCGGCTCGCTCACCGAGACGCTCGACGCCATCGAACTGGCCCGCGAGAACCGCTACACTGCGGTCATCAGCCACCGCTCGGGCGAAACCGAGGATGTCACCATCGCCGACATCGCCGTGGCGACCAACGCCGGGCAGATCAAGACCGGTTCGCTTTCCCGCACCGACCGCATCGCCAAGTACAACCAGCTCCTCCGGATCGAGGAGATGCTAGGCAAGGACGCCGTCTACGGTGGCAAAATGCACGCATGAATTTCCACGACGAGGAGGAATACACCGTGCGCCGTCGGCGGCGCAACGAGCCGGACTTCTGGCACCGCCTGAACAAGGTGATCACGACCCTCGTTGTCCTCGGCTTCCTCACCTGCATCGCCATTGTGTTTTATCCGGCTTGGCTCAAACGCGAGGAGATGCGGGCCCGGGTCATCGCCCTGCGGGGCGAGCAGGTGGAAAAAACCGCGCAGCTGAAGGCCAGCAGCCGCCAGATCGAGCTTCTGCGCCATGATCCGGAATACGTGGAAACCATCGCCCGCGACCGCATCAACGTCATGAAACCGGGCGAGACCATTTTCCGCGTGGAGATTCCCCGGACCCTCGGCACCAGTGTCCAACCCTGATTTCGAGACTCTCGACACCTCCGGACTCGCGTCGCGCCTGACGCAGTTGCGGAGGTTTCTTTGACTACGACAAGCTTGCCGGAGAGCTGACGGCGGTCGAGGGGCGGATGGCCGAGCCGGGTTTCTGGGACAACAAGGAAAAAGCCCAGGCCGATGTGGAGCGTGTCTCCCGCCTGCGCGGCGTGCTTGAGCCGTTCCGCGGCCTCCACACGCGCATCGAGGACTTGGGCGTCCTCCGGGAATTGGCAGAGGCGGAGCCGTCCGGCGACGCGCGCTCGCAGGCCGAGGACGAGGTAGTCAAGGAATGTCACGATCTGGAGAGAGCGCTCGACGAATTCGAGATCCGCTGTCTGCTCGGCGGGGAGTTCGACCGCAAAGATGCCTACATGACCATCCACTCCGGCGCGGGCGGCACCGAGGCCTGCGATTGGGCGGACATGCTCATGCGCATGTATCAACGCTGGATCGAGCGCCACGGATTGAAGTCGGAGATTTTCGACATCCAGCCCGGGGAGGAAACCGGGATCAAATGGGCCACGCTGAGGGTGAGCGGCGACTACTCCTACGGCTACCTGCAGACCGAACGCGGCGTGCACCGGCTCGTCCGCATTTCCCCCTTCGACAGCAACAAGCGCCGCCACACCTCCTTCGCCAGCGTGGATGTTACCCCGGAAATCCCCGAGGATGCGCCGATCGAGGTGGAGGAGAAGGACCTCCGCATAGACACCTACCGCAGCGGCGGCAAGGGCGGGCAGAACGTGAACAAAGTCGAGACCGCCGTGCGCATCACGCACATGCCATCGGGCATCGTCGTGGCCTGCCAGGCGGAGCGCAGCCAGCTGAAAAACCGCAACCTCGCCATGAAGCTGCTCAAAGCGAAGCTGTATCAGTTGGAGCAGGATAAAAAACGCGCTGAGGTCGAACGCCAATACGGCGAGAAGGGCGACATCGCCTGGGGCAACCAGATCCGCTCCTATGTCTTCCAGCCTTACCAGATGGTCAAGGACCTCCGCACCGGCGTGCAGACCAGCGATGTGCAGGGTGTGATGGACGGCGACCTCGACGACTTCATCCACGGCAAACTCCGCGGCCTGACCTACAAAAAGGGCGCAAACGAGGAGGAAGAGGAGCTGTAGCCGAGGCCGGCTCTTATTGACGAGACCATGCTCCGCATCGCCCTGCTCATGCTGTTTCGCGACCGCGCGAAGTATGCGATGCTGGTCAGCGGCCTCACCTTCTGCTCGCTTCTCATGAGCCAGCAAGCCGGCGTCTTTTGCGGGATCATGATGTGGACCACGGCAACTCTTCGCAACATCAGCTCCCCAGTCTGGGTGGTCGACGCGAAGGTGCAGCAGGTCAACGAGATCATCGCCCTGCGCGAGATCGACGTCCAGCGGGTGCGCAGCCTGCCCGGGGTGGCGTGGGCGGTGCCGCTTTTCTGGGGGCTCGTGCAGGCGCGTTTGCCGGACGGCTCCTTCCAATCGGTGCAGCTGACCGGTCTCGACTCGGCGTCCTTCACCGGACGCCCCGCGACGATGCTGGAAGGGCAGGTCGAAGACCTGCGCCTGCCGAACTCGGTCATCGTCGACCAGGTGGCGGTGGAAAAGTTGCAGCAAAAGGGCATCGCAGCCCACATTGGCACGACCTTCGAGATCAACGACCAAGAGGCCCGCATCGTCGGGATCTGCCACACCGAACGAAGTTTCCTAGGCCAACCGTATGTCTACACAACCTACGAGCGCGCGCTGCAATACATGCCGTCGCAACGGAAGATGCTGGCTTACGTCTTGGCCGAACCGAAGCCCGGCGTGTCGCCGCAGGAAGTCGTGCGGCAGGCCAACGCGCTCCCGGGACTGCGCGCCTTCGACCATCCGACATTTTTCCGCGAAACCATGATCTGGTATATCAAGAACACGGGAATCCCGATCTCGTTCGGGACGGTCGTTCTGATGGGTATCGTCGTCGGTATCGCCATCGCCGGACAGACCTTCTATCTCTTCGTGCACGACAACCTGCGCTATCTCGCCGCACTGAAGGCGATGGGCGCAGGAACAGCCAAGCTCGTCGGCATGGTGCTGCTGCAGGCATTTTCCACCGGATTCATCGGCTACGGACTCGGGCTCGGACTTGCAGCCATTTTCGGCAATGCTGTCCTGCGCAACGGAACCCCGCCCTTCTACATGCCTTGGCAGGTGCCCGTTTTTGTCGGCGCGGTCATCGCGCTGATCTGCTGCTTCTCCGCCGCAATCGGCGTGGCCAAGGTGTCACGACTTGAGGCCGCGATGGTTTTCAAATGAGCGAAGAAGTGCATGCTATGGTCTGCCTCGATGTGGTGAAAACCTACGGTACGGGCGAACTGGCCGTACGTGCGCTGAAGGGCGTGAGCCTCGAGGCGAACTTCGGCGAGCTTCTCATGATCGTCGGTCCTTCGGGTTGCGGCAAAACCACCCTGCTCAGCGTGATATGCGGGACGCTACGGTCCGATGGCGGGACGATCAGCCTTTTCGGCAAGACCATCTCGTCGATGCCTGACCGCGATCTGACCGCTTTCCGAGCCCGCAACGTCGGCTTCATCTTCCAGCAGTTCAACCTCGTGCCGACCCTCAACGCCCGGGAGAACGTGTCGATCCCTCGCCTGCTCACCGGCATCCCCTACGCCCGCGCACAGCAGGATGCCGCCGCTGTTCTCGGCCAGGTTGGTCTGGCCGGGCGGGAGGAAAGCTTTCCTTCTCAGCTGTCGGGCGGACAGCAGCAGCGGGTGGCCATCTCGCGCGCGCTGGTCCACCAGCCGCGCCTGATCATCTGCGATGAGCCCACCGCCTCGCTCGACTCCGTCACCGGCCAGCGCGCCATGGAACTCTTGCGTGAGTCCGCCCGCCATGCCGACCGCTGCGTCATCGTCGTGACCCACGACTCTCGCATTTTTCATTACGCGGACCGCATCATCGAAATGGATGACGGGCTTGTCACCAAGACCCAAAACGCTTCGGATTACATCCGCGACCATCCGCACCCAAAATCCCATGTTTAAAAACCTCACCATCGCCGGAGCGATTATCGGCATCGCGGCCATGTTTTTTCTCATCGTCCGCCTGAAAAAACCGGATCCGGTCGGCTCCCCGCTCGTCGTGCCGGCGGCCGCACCCTACGAATCGGCGATCGGCGCGCGTGGCATTGTCGAGGCCTTGGGTGAAAACGTGCACATCTCCACGCTCGTCAACGGCGTGGTCGAGGAGGTCTGGGTCAAGGTGGGGGATCAATTCAAAAAGGGAGCCCCTCTCTTCCGCGTCGATGCGCGCGCCGCGCGCGCGGCGGTCGCCTCCCGCGAAGCCGAGATCCCCGTTCTGACCGCCCGGGTCGAGGAGGCGGAAGCCAATCTGGCTGAAAAAAGAGACCTCCTCGACCGCGTCAACAAGCTAGGGTCAAAAAATGTGGCCAGCGAAGAGGAAGTGCGACGCGCCACCTTCCAACACCGCGCGATGGAGGCCCTGCTGTCACGGGCCCAAGCGGAGTTGCTGCAAGGCAAGGCGCTGCTGGCCGAGGCGCAAACCGAACTGGAACGGACGCTGGTCATCGCGCCACGCGATGGTGAAATCCTGCAAGTGAACATCCGCGCGGGAGAATATGCCTCCGCCACAGCCAGCACCGAAGCCATCCTGCTCGGTGACACAAGCAGCTTGCAACTGCGAGCCGACGTGGACGAGGACAGCGCGTGGCGCGTGCGGCCCGGAGCTCCGGCGGTCGCCTATATCAAAGGGACGCGCGATCTGCCGATCCCCCTCACCTTCGTGCGCGTGGAGCCCTACATCCTGCCCAAAAAATCCCTGACCGGCGAAAGCACTGAACGCGTCGACACGCGAGTGTTGCAGATCATCTACACTTTCCAGATGCCAAAAACCCCGGTTTATGTCGGACAGCAGATGGACGTCTTTATCGATGCAGCGACCACACCCGCTGCCGCGAAACCTTAGAAACTTTTCCCAGCAAAAGAAGGGAAGCCGATGTTTCAGCGCAGCTCTGAGTGGTATTTCTTTTTGAGCGCATTCGCATCGTCGAAGGCTTTTTGTGCCGCGGCGGCATCCCCATCGGCGACAGCCTTCTCCATCGTGGCGAATTTCTCGTCCAGCTCCTCGAGCCCTTGGAGGTAGGTCTTCATGTAGGCTTCACGCTCTTCGCCTTGCCGCTCTTCCGCGCCGGACGGCTGGAGGTTGCGCGCCTCGGCCACCGCCTTCCTAATCCGCGCGATCACTTCGAGCGACGCGTCCTTCTCCGCGGAATCTGCCAACTGCACAGAAAGTTTTTTCATGCCGCGACCCATGACTTTCATCTGCTGATCCACCGCAGACTCCTCCTCTTCGGCCAGGACACGGCTACCAAGCAGGCATGAGGTAAAGAGCGCGAGCAAGACTAAGCGAGGAAGCTTCATAAGCTTGAGAAGTGAACAAGGTGCGGACACGCCAGTCAATCGCCGTGCCGCAAAATCTCCGGCATTGAGCCCCGATGCACGGCAATCTTAAATAAAAGTGATGAACCCTCGCTCCCTGCATCGACGTATTTCGCCGTGGCTCCTGCTGCCGCTGGCCGCGATGGCAGCCAGCGGAATGGCCTACCGACTTGGACACTCGTGGTTCGGGCTGTCCGGGTCAGCGGGCGAAGAAATCCTCGGGGCGCACACCTGGGAATGGCTGGGGCCCACGGGATCGATGGCTGTCATTTGGTTCACCGGATTGGGTTTGCTGGCACTTTGCTGGACGGGCATGAAGCTTGTCTGGCAAAGCCGGGGGCGCCTGCTGAAGGCGCCGCAAAATCGGCGCCTCATCCACCGTTTGGTCGGAGCCGTTCTGCTGCTTCCCCTCGCCGCCACGGCCATCACCGGCATCGCCTACCGCACGGGTGAGGCCGCAGGCTGGCCCGATGATCTGCTCGATGCGCTCATGATTATCCACGAGGGTGCTTGGCTGGGCAAGACGGCCAAGCCTTATTACGTGCTGGCTTTGGGTTCTGGTCTGCTCTGCCTCTGCTTCACCGGCATACGCATGGTCTGGAACAAGGCGAAGCGTTAGTCCAGGCACCTGCTGGGATCCGGCCCGAATAAGCCGCCGCGGTCATGCTGATTGCGAAAATACATGGCATTGTAAGTCCTTTTTTTTCTGATGTTTGTACAATTGCGCGTTCCTAGATACCCGGCCGCGCTCAACCCCTTGGCAACGTGTTCTACCCAGCGACTGAACTCCCCCGCGGTGCTTGGTGGCCCGCTGGATAAAGCGGTCGGACGACAACCGAGAGGCTGACCAGTCCGACGCAAAGCAGCGCGCCGATGCGTTCTTGGGTTGGCACGATCTTCGCGACAAATGAAGTCACCGCAAGCTCCCGCCGAAAAGCGCGCGCACCCAATCTGCCCGCCGCCGACACCAAACCTCTGTCGCAACGCGCGGGTGGTCCCAATGTTCCCCGAGAGCATCGGCCAAGCATCAAAGGCACCAAGGTCCGCACCCAAAAAAACCGCACAATTCAGGTTGCGCTACCTTCGCAAATCTGACAAACCAACGGGTTGATATGCCCACCAAAAAGAAATCAAAAAGCAAAACAGCCAATAAACCCGTCAAGAAAGCCGTCAAGAAAGCCGCCAAAAAAGTGGTGAAGAAAAAGCGTAAAGCGAATCCAGCTTTGATGAAGCCGGTGCAGCCCTCCGCCGCCCTCTCCGCCGTCGTGGGCTCCAAGCCCCTGTCGCGCGGCCAACTGACGAAAAAGCTCTGGGATTACATCAAGAAGAACGGACTGCAGGACAAGGTCAAAAGGACCATGATCCACGCTGACGACAATCTGAAGCCGATCTTCGGCGGCAAGAAAGTGGTCAGCATGTTCGAGATGACCAAGCTCGTTTCGAAGCACGTCAAATAACAACACTCAACCCTAATAACCCGGCGGTGCCTTGCGGCGTCGCCGGGTTTTTTTATGCTGCAAAGTTTGTGCGCGCTGAAATCTCCACCGCGGCCCTCGTTGCGCTCTCGCGGAGCCGGGCGACATCGTTCCGCAAAAGAACGGCTTCGCTTTTCCGATCGTCGGACAGAAATCGCGACGTTCCGAAGGCGACGCCAGCCGCGAATGAATGCAGCGAGAGAAATCTCCATAGGTGGGGAAGGAAACCCACCCCGCCCCACCAGCACACATAGGTCACGGCGTCGGCCGGAGGATCGGCTTGGTAAAAAAGCGCGACCGGCGTCACCTCGTGCCCTGTCGCTACGGCGGCCTGCAGTAACGCACTGCGAAAGGGCAGCACCCCTTCGCCGTTGGAGCTGGTGCCCTCCGGAAAAAGCACAACCGGCACGCCCCGGGCCAGCGCCGTCTCAATCTCGGAGAGTTGCTCCGTCACCTCCGTTCGTCGGGTGCGCCGCACGAAGACGGTCCCGGCCAACTCCGCTGCCCATCCGATGAATGGCCAGGCGCGCACCTCGGCCTTGGAGACAAAGACGCACGGACAGGCCGAGCCGATGACAGCGATGTCGAGATAGGAAAGATGATTGCTGACGAGCAAGCCGCTGCGCGGAGCTGTACCGTGCACGCGCAGGCGGCCTCCCACAATACGCATCCCGCAGCGAAGCATCCACTGCAGCCAAAGAACATTCGGCGGCACCCCGTGGACCGGTCCGCGCAGACGGAAGAAAGGATAGACCGGCAGCGCGGCGGGCAGAAAAAGGCAGAAGGCGCAGAGACGAACGATTCTCCGCAGCGTCCCGCTCACGCCTAGGGTGCCGGCACGTAGGCGGGCGTGAGTTGCATCATCATCTGGCGGGGATGCTCCGCGGCAACCAAGGCCACGGGCTTGGAGGGAATGCGGCTTCCGCCCTGGTAGGCGATGGATCCTGTCACTCCGGACAGCGGCGCACCGTTCTGCAAGCGCTTGGCCAAATCGCCACCCTTCCCGGGCTCGGCAGCCCGAACCAAACGCAGGGCAACAAAACCCAAAC
>JBAXCT010000075.1:0-8982 GCA_037141375.1 Chthoniobacterales bacterium
GACTCCAATCGGCGTGGAAGACCGAATCCTCGCCAGGTGAAACAATGCGGAAAGAAATTCGGCTTCTATACGACACCGTACTGTGACACCTCTTCTTCCAATCACCGACTCTTCCCACAACTTCCTCTTCATTCAATGACAGCAATTACATGAGCGACTCCGTGAACGAGAACGAGAAATTCCTGCGCGAGCGATCCGCCGATATTCAGGCGATGGGCCGCGACGAGAGTCTACGAGCCAAATCGATCGAATGGATGATCAACGCAGACAAGTACAAATACACATACAACTTCACGTGGATGGGTCGCCCGATCATCAAGTTTCCGAACGACATGATAGCTCAGCAGGAGATTGTCTGGCGTACAAAACCTGATTTAATCATCGAAACGGGGATTGCCCACGGAGGCTCGATCATCTTTTCTGCCTCGCTTCTCGAATTAATCGGGAACGGGCATGTTATTGGAGTCGACATCGACATTCGGCAGCACAACCGCACTGAAATCGAAAATCACCCGATGGCAAAGCGGATTACGATGATTGAAGGGGGAAGCACCGACACGGCAGTTTTCGCTCGAGTGAAGGATCTCGCAAAGTCAGCAAAAAGCGTGATGGTTATCCTCGATTCCAACCACTCTCACCAGCATGTCTACGATGAACTCGCCCTCTACGCCGACCTTGTCACGGTAGGAAACTACTGCATTCTCCCAGACACATTTATCGAGTTTTTTCCCAAAGGATACTATTCTGCCGATCGCGCCTGGGACGTTGGAAACAACCCATGGACCGCCATGAGGCAGTTCATGGCGAGTCGTTCCGACTTCGAACTCGACCCCACGCCTGTTGCCAAAACCATGATCACCGAGTCGTTCGACGGCTACCTGAAGCGGATACGTTGACGTAGCAACTTGTGCGGCCATTGAAGAGACTCGAAGCAGGCAGTTCGCTGGATCCACCCGATATCTATTCTCAATCCAGAGACCATTCCATGAAGCTTGAGTCCGCTCTCAAAATGATTGCTAAGAATGGGGCTTGGCGCCATTCGCTGATCCGTCATCTGCTTGCCCTTGAGAAGGAGATTGCCACGCCAGGGATCGACGTCCGCGAGGCCGTTACTGGCCCGATTGTCGACGTCCTGTTCGACGAAGATGAGGTGGTCAGAAAGACACTGTCCAACGGCGTTGTCTTGGAGTTTTTTTACCGCTCCAAGATCGCGCGCGACTTTGTTATGTCGGAGCCCGCGGTTCCGGACTACGCGTGGGAGCCGCAGACATCGCGCATTTTGATCGAATTAGCCAGAAAAGCGAAGCAGGTGGTGATTGGCGGCGCCTACTTCGGCGACCACGCCATCCTCGTCGCCCGCGAAGTGAATAAGAACGGCGGCACGGTGCACGCCTTCGAACCCAACAACGAGCAACGCGCCATGCTGAGGCGCAACGCCGAATTGAACGGCCTGACCAACATCAAGCCCCGTCCCGAAGGGCTGTGGAACGACTCGACTAGCTCCCTGAAACTTGTCGGCTGCGACAGCTTCGCGGCGGCTGAAGCCACTGATGCGAGCGGCGACGACGCCTTTAGAACCGTCACCATCACCGATTATCTCCAAGCGGCTGGCGTCGATACGCTGGATTTACTTGTCATCGATATCGAAGGCGCCGAACTGGCAGCCCTCCAAGGGGCTGAGTCCTTCCTGTCGCTGCCCGCTGGCCAAGCCCCCAACATCCTGTTCGAAGTGCATCGGCACTATGTCGACTGGTCCAAGGGGCTGGAAAACACCGAGATTGTCCGCTTGCTCACCGACCGCGGCTACCAGGTGTTCGCCCTGCGGGACTTCAACTCCAACTACACTATGTCGAGGCACACAATCGAGCTCATTCCCTTAGGCTCGATCTACCTTGAAGGGCCGCCGCACGGCTTTAACATGCTGGCGACCAAGGACCCGTCGATATTTCACAGCGAAATCTACAGTATTGTTAAGGATGTGTCGCCCAAACTGCTCCGCCACAAGGACCCGGCACTCCATCACCCGATCGGCGGCCTTTAGGCTCGGAGCTATGGCTCAGTACACCGTCATTGGCTCAATGAGCTGGAACTCGGCTCCTACCGCGCACGCGGAGGTTTGCCCGCCGCCGCCCCTTGCCCCTTGGCGCGCCTGCTCCGGGAAATCCGAGCCGGGAAATGCGGCGCGCTGAATAAGGACTGTCTTTTTTGTAGAATAGGGTCTTTTCAGTGCTTCTCGGAGTGAACCTCGCGCGGCGGTTTGCGCAGCAGTGCACTTCGTGAACAGGGGCGAATAGGCTCTTGCCGCGAATATCGACCAAAGTTTTGTTTTGAACTTGTCTTACCCAGCCGGCTCTCAGCCAGGGCTACGCGCTTTTTCCCATGATTGAGAAAAACGACGCATGGTGCCCGGCAACAGCCGTCAGCCGTTGCCGGCGAGAGGACTTTTAGACTGGCGAGCGCCGAAGATAGGGCCGGTATGCAGCAACTACGAATTACCGTATTGATCCCGACCTACAAGCGCCCCGTGCTGTTGCGGGCAGCGTTGGAGTCGGTTCGGAACCAATCGCGCCTTGACCTGATTGCTGCGGTGATCGTGAGCGAGAACAGTTCCGACCCCGGATCAGAGGAAATATGCGGCGACTTCAGTGATCTTCCGATTCGTTTCGTACGCCAGACAGTAGCTCTCGAAACCTACTGCCACATCGCCCGCATCGTCGAGCTTGCCGAGACGGAACACGTCGCTCTGCTCGGCGATGATGATATGTGGGGCCGCTACCATATCGAGGAGGCCGCCCGGCAACTCTCTGCTCACCAGAATGCCGTAGCGTACATTGGTGGAGCCGCGATCGTCAGCGACTCCTCAAGGGCCATATGCAGCCAGTATCAACTGGTCGCCCAATCCCGCATACCGCCCTACTCGGATCGTTTTACCGACTGCTGGGTATGGTCTGCACAGGAGATGCTGCTTGCTTCGCTCCTCTGCACGCCACTCAACATGTGGGCAATCGTCGGACGCCGTGACAAGCTGCTCAAGGCAATGGAGGTTTTCACGGAGCCGAATCAAGGCATCGATGCCGACCGGATCATGATCTGGGAGCTGTCGCGTCTTGGCGAAATAGTTATCGGCCGTGAGATGAGTCTATTTTACCGCGTCCACGGCGATAACGCCTGCGCACGATTGTTTGCCGAATCGCCGTCGCACCATCGGCAGGCATCCCATGCCTACACGAAAAGAATGCTTCAAGAGGCCAGCGACATGGGCATCGACGCGCGCGCACTGTGGCTCGATATGATTTCCCGAATGACACCGCAGCAATGGAATGATGTACGAAATTTTCAAGGGAATGTCGAGGGCTCGCGTGACGCATTGGTCGCAGCATGGGGTGATGATGCTGGACATCCGAGAAATCCCGACCTGAAGGCGATTGTACGCGACATCCCGCCCCCTTTCCTCCATCGGGCACTTGCACGGATCATGCGAAAGACGACTTGATCGCCACGTTTTACATCGACCCCCAGTTGACCTGCTTGGATTTCCTGCAGCAGGGGGACACGAGGCGGCGGCACAGTGCCCTTGGGTATCGCCCACCGGCCCCGGAGGCGATGCAGCCCTGTGGGTTCAGCGGCTTGAACCCCGAGCATCAAGCAGCATCGACTCACTCGCGGGCGATGCCAGTCGCCAACGAGGCAGTCGTCGAACTTACTCGCGAATATGCGGAGGCCCTGCAGATGCTCGGCTCTTGGAGGAAGAGAAACAGCGTATGAAGTGCCGCCACTGCTCCTCGCCCCTAACGCATCGGTTTCTCGATCTCGGGTTCGCGCCGCCCTCGAATGCCTACTTGTCGGCGGAGGATTTGAGCAGGCCGGAGAAATTCTACCCTCTGCGCGTGCTGGTTTGCGACCGGTGCTGGTTGGTGCAGACCGAGGACTATGCCGAGGCCAATGAATTGTTCAGTCCGGATTACGCCTATTTTTCTAGCGCCTCGAGCACATGGCTGGAGCATGCCAGCAAATACGTGGAAATGATCACCGGCCGCCTCGGTCTGAACGCCGACAGTCTCGTCATCGAACTGGCGTCTAATGACGGCTACCTCCTGAAAAACTTTCTCGAAGCAGGCGTTCCTTGCCTCGGCATTGAACCGACGGCGAGCACAGCCGAAGCGGCGGAAAAAATCGGAATACCAGTCATCCGCCAATTTTTCGGCGAACGCTTGGGCAAAGAACTGGCAGCCTCCGGGCGGCAGGCTGATCTCATCATCGGCAACAATGTTTTTGCCCATGTGCCGGACATCAATGACTTCACGCTCGGTCTCAAGGCCGCGCTCAAGCCCATGGGCAGCATCACGCTGGAGTTCCCGCATCTCATGCGTTTGATCGAGTCCAACCAGTTCGACACCGTTTACCACGAGCACTTCTCCTATCTGTCGCTGCATGCGGTGGAGCGGATTTTTTCCGTGGCCGGCTTGAGGGTTTACGATGTCGAGGAGTTGCCCACCCACGGCGGAAGCTTGCGCGTCTATGGATGCCACGCGGATAGCGCGCAGCAAGTCGGCGAAGCTGTAGCGCGGCTCTTGGAGGAAGAGAAACAGCGCGGACTGCTGCGTTTGGAGACCTACACCGGTCTCCAGGCCCGCGCAGAAAAGGTGAAAAACGACTTTCTTGCTTTTCTCCTCGAGCAAAAACGGGCGGGCAAGATAGTGGCTGGTTACGGGGCGGCAGCTAAAGGCAACACGCTGCTTAACTTTGCAGGCGTGAAGCCGGACCTACTGCCCTTCGTTTGCGACGCGGCGCCCTCCAAGCAGGACAAGTTCCTACCCGGAACCCACATTCCCATTCGGCATCCCGATGCGTTGGCTGCTGTTTGCCCGGACTTTGTGGTCATTTTGCCGTGGAATATCGCCGATGAAGTGGCGAGACAAAATCACGCACTTGCAGCGACGGGCACCCGCTTTGTCACTTTTGTTCCCGAAATGCGCATCCGATGAAACGCCGTGCTCTGGTCACGGGTGCCACTGGCTTTGTTGGCCGACAAGTGCTTGCCTCGCTGCTTGAGAAAGGGGCTGAGGTTGTTCCTGTGGTGCGGCCCGAATCGGTCGGGAAGCTTCCAGCCTCGCCTGACATTAAAACACCGATCTTCACCGTGGACTTGTTTGCGGAGAGTGACAGCTGGTGGCAGCACAGGCTGCGGGGAATCGATGTGCTGGTTCATGTGGCGTGGTATGCCGAACCCGGCCAGTACCAGTTTTCAACCGAGAACATGAATTGTCTCATTGGGACCTTGCGAATGGCGCAAGCTGCGGCGCAAGCCGGAGTGAAGCGCTTCGTCGGCGTCGGGTCGTGCTTCGAATATGCGCAGTCGCAATACCCGCTTTCAGCCGACTCTCCGCTCGCCGCCTCGTCACCTTACGCCGCTAGCAAGGCAGCGGTTTACTTCGCACTTTCCCAGTTGCTTCCGCAATACGGCACAGACTTTGCATGGTGTCGACTTTTTTACCTCTTTGGGGAGGGGGAGGATGCGCGGCGTCTGGTGTCCACCCTTCGGAAACATTTGGGCGAGGGACGAACTGTTGACCTTACGTCTGGGACTCAAGTGCGCGACTTTTTGGACGTGAGTGAAGCAGGTCGACAAATTGCGGAAGTTGCCTTGAGCGACAAAACCGGTGCGGTGAACATCTGCTCCGGAAAACCTGTGACCGTCCGGGCGTTGGCCGAGTCTATGGCCGACGAATATGGCCGCAGGGACCTATTGAGGTTCGGCGCCCGCAAGGACAATCCGGTGGATCCACCATTCGTGGTTGGGGTCCGCTGAACACTTGATCTGCACCCAATGGATACCGCCACCCAACTTCTTTACAGGCAGCCGTCACTGCCCATCTTCCAGAACCGCATGTATAACAGCCGCGACGAGGCCCTGGAGTGCCGCACCGGAGACATGTGTCTTGTTCAGAACTTGCGGACGGGCTTGATCTCCAACCAAGCATTCCGCCCCGACCTGTTGATCTATGATTCGGCCTATCAGAATGAGCAGGGAGTGAGTGAGCTGTTTAAGGCCCATATGCGGGGTGTGATGGACATCGTCGATCGCAGTATCGGTCGCAGGAATCTCGTGGAAGTAGGGTGTGGAAAGGGCACGTTTTTGGAGATGTTGCAAGAATCGGGATTCGAAGTCGCAGGTTTCGACCCGACATACGAAGGTACAAATCCGAGTGTGGAAAAACACCTATTCTCCAAAGGCATTGGCATTAAGGCGGAAGGATTGATCTTGCGCCATGTGCTCGAACATATCCCTGAGCCGGTTGCGTTCTTGCAGAACTTGTCCGAAGCGAATCAAGGAGCCGGTCGCATCTATATCGAGGTGCCGTGTCTCGACTGGATCTGCGAACGAAGGACATGGTTCGACATATTCTACGAGCATGTGAACTATTTCCGCCTCTCGGATTTCCACCGTATATTCGGACGCGTGGTCGAGATTGGCAGGGTATTTGGAGGTCAGTATCTATACGTCGTTGCCGAGCTTGACAGTGTCCGTCAGCCCGAAATGCACGACAGCACAGAGCACTTTCATTTTCCGAGCGAATTCACGGCAGGTATTTGCGCTGCGAAATACACGACAGACCGCCCTGCGATTGTCTGGGGCGGCGCTTCGAAAGGTGTGATCTTCTCCCTGCTGAGGTCTCGCGCCGGATTTCCGGTGCAGGCGGTGGTCGATATCAACCCTGCCAAGCAAGGCAAGTTCCTAGCCGGCACAGGGCTAAAGGTGGAGCCTCCCGAAGAAGTTGTGCCGAGGCTCAAACGAGGCGATCCGATATTTGTGATGAACTCCAACTACTTGAAGGAAATCAAGACAATGACCAACAACGAATTCACCTATATCCAAACTGACAATGAATGATTTTTCCACGCAAGCGGCGGATCGCATTTTGCGTGCTGCGGACCACAAGAACCTCAATCTCGCGGCCCAGAGGTTTGTGGCCGAGTCAATTCTCCCGCAGTATTCCTACAATTTCGAGTGGCTTGGACGTCCGATCATCCAATACCCGCAGGATATCGTGGCTATGGAGGAGATCATCTGGCAGGTTAGGCCTGATCTGATCATCGAGACGGGCATAGCGCATGGCGGATCGTTGATCTTCAGTGCATCCATGTTGGCGCTTCTCGACATTTGTGATGCGATTGAGCAAAAGAAGTCCATTGATCCATCAAAGTCCTCACGGAAGGTTCTCGCCGTCGATATCGACATTCGCGCCCACAATCGCGAGGCGATCGAAGCGCACCCCATGGCCTCCCGTATCCAGATGATCCAAGGCTCCAGCATCGCGCCGGACATCGTGGACCAGGTGAAGAAAATCGCAGCAGACTACCGCACTGTTCTGGTCTGCCTTGACAGCAACCACACGCATGAGCATGTGCTCGCAGAGCTAAAAGCCTACGGGCCCCTTGTAACCAAAGGCAGTTACTGCGTCGTCTTTGACACGATCGTCGAGGACTTGCCGCCCGAACTTTTCCCCGATCGTCCTTGGGGCCCCGGAGACAACCCCAAAACTGCCGTGCGGGAATTCCTGAACAGCCACCCCGAGTTCCAAATCGACAAGTCGATTGATCACAAGCTGCTGATTTCTGTCGCGCCGGATGGATTTTTGCTGAAAGTGAGTTAAGCGACTGAGCGGTGCCGACAAGTAGTTGTTCTTATGTGGGCAATCGTTGTTCCCCGCTCGTGCTTGTGCATTCCCAATAAGTCCTGCGCGCACCTCGATCGACAAATTTGCAGCGTCATAGCCATCGCTAAACATTAAAGCGAAACAATTCACAGACAACAATGGCAGCCAATAAAGATAGTCTTGTCATCATAATTCCAAGCAGGAACCGTGCGGACTTGGCGATAAACGCGGTTCGTTCCGTAGTGCCGCAGATGAAGAACCGGCAGATACGTCTTGTCGTCTCTGACAATTCAACGGAAGCGGAACAAAGCAGCCGTTTGGAAGGCTTTTGCCGCGGTTTGAAGCACGCGCAAATCGACTACCTAAAGCCTCCCGAGCCGCTTTCGATGACTCGGCACTGGGAATGGATCCTGCAGCGTAGTCTGAAACACCTCGAAGCCGGGTACTTTTCGATTTTGACCGATCGCATGGTATTCAGGCCAGAAGCGCTTGCTGAAGTAGTGGCTTTGTCGGTGCAAAATCCGGGCGCAGTTGTGACATATAACCACGATCGTGTAGTGGACCACATAGAACTGATCGGCCTAGAACAAGAGGTATGGTCAGGAGAAGTCCGCCGGATCGAGACACGGCATCTTCTGGAACTCGCGCGGAAGTCAAGATTGCATGCATGCTTCCCGCGACTGCTGAATTGCGTGGTTCCAAGAGAGGTGTTGCAACGCATTGCGGGTAGGTTCGGGTCGATATGCGCGTCTAGTGCTCCGGACTTCAGCTTTTGCTTTCGAGCGTTGGAAACACTCGATGACATTGTTTATTACGACAAGTCTGTGCTTCTGCAGTACGCGCTGAACAGAAGTAACGGGTTTAGCTTTGTACGAGGAGTGCGGACAAAAGAAGCGAAGGATTTCTGCGAGACTCTTTCGGAAGGACTTAATCCGCACGCTCCGCATCCGGACTTTGAAACGATTCACAACGCAATCATGAATGAATATTGTTACGTGAAAAATGAGGCAAAGAGCGCCAAGTTCGGAGAAGTAGAAATGGGGCCTTACTTGCATCTAATCGCATATGAGGTGACGCAGATGGAAAACGAAGAGCTTAAAAACAGGATGAGAAAGCTTCTTAAACACCATGGCTACCAGGAGCCGAGAATGAGGATCCGCGTGGATAGGAAGGCCGTTTCGGGGAGTCCACAAAAGTCAACAGCACCACTTGTAATACTTCTTCCGTTTCGTCGCTTGCTGGGGCACCTAAGGAGATACATACAGAGGGTGGTTAGGGGACCGAAAGCGATTAACGCTTGGATACTAGCCAATAAGATACTTGG
>JBAXCT010000076.1:0-8793 GCA_037141375.1 Chthoniobacterales bacterium
TCAATTCGTTCATCGGGTGCCAGAAGTCGACGGCAACGGCGTTTTGCGATTTGGCGAAGTCCAAGATGAAGTCGCTGCATGTGCCGAGCGCGGCATTGACGCCGCGCAAGTTCTCGGTAAGTGAGTCGAGGTCTTCATCATAGAGAGTCGGGGTGATAAAGATCGTCCGCAACCCATGCTCGCGGAACGAGGAAGTAAGCTGTCGGATATTTTCTTTGAACTTCTCGATCGCGTCGTTTTGTTTCTCCGCAGCGTTTTCGGGTGGCTTGGTTTGTGAATAAAGCGACCGGTTCACGTCGTTCATTCCAGCACTGAGGGCTACAACCGTGGGATTCTTGGCGTAAACATCCCAATCCAATCGTTGCCGCATCCCCGAAGCAGAATCACCCGAGATGCCGCAGTTCATGAAGGTCAGTCGCAAACCTGGAAACCGGGTGGCGTAGTAGAGAAACACATAGGAGTGATATGGACCGCTGTGCGTGATGCTGTCGCCGACCAGACAGATGCGGTCATTATTGTGAAACAGCGCCTTCGGGCCGGACGTAGGATCCGATGGTCGGGCTGAACCCGACGCTGCCAATGTTAGGAGAAAACTTCCGGCGAGTAACAGGGAGATGAGGGTGTTTCTCATTGCCTTGGCTCTTCGAGGGTCCATTCACAATCGTCGTGTGCAGTCGTCGCGCCGCCTTGTCCGATAGCCTCTATTCTATTCGGTCCGGGTTGGAGGCGAACGCTCTCCCAGCGGCAGATCTTTAGATTGTCCGGTGTTATCACACCGGCCGATGTCCCGTTGACCAGCAACTCTACCTGTGGGCAGTTGGAATAAACTTTTACCTCGGTCGAGGCCTGCTTCCGCGGGGTGAGTTGGGACGAGGTGATGTGGACCATCTTCTCCCCGCTCCAGTTCGCCTTGTAAAAATAGAACGCGTCCTTTTTTGTTCGCCGGTCGCGCGTGACCATGCCCTTGTCGTTGAGCCCAGGGATGCCGCCCTCGTTTCGCTTATCCACCGCGAAATCGAACATCGACCAGATCCACGTCCCATAAAGGTTCGGGTTGCCCTTCAACTGGGCCCACAGCCGCTCGTGGAAGTGGTTTTGCCACTCGGGGGGATGAAAGTTGCCGTCTGCCTTTGGAGGGGCGATAGGAAGCTCGGAGGATTGCTTGGGATTCGCGCCGGCGCCGTATTCGCTGATCCCGATTCGCTTACCCATCTGGTCTCGATATTTATGGACCCAAGCCGTGGCGTCCTCGGTGGAGCTGCTATACCAACCTGGATAAATGTTCCACCCAGCATGGTCGGGGATGCGGTGACGTGCGGAGGCATCTTGGCGGAACGAGGCTGCCACGGTTGGGCGCGTCGAATCGATTTGCTTGGCCAGGGATTGCAGGCTCTCGATGATTGGCATAGTTTGTGCCGTCGGCATCGAGCCGCACTCCAGTTCGTTATAAAGCCCCCACATCGCGACCGATGGATGGTTGTAATCCTGCCAGATCATCTCCTGCAATTGCTGCCGGGCATTCTCGAGAAATTGCGGCGAGGCGCTGACCGCATCGACCAGCGGAATCTCCTCCCAAGTGATTAGTCCATGCCGGTCGCTCAAATCGTGGAAATAAGCGGCCTGTTGGTAATGGGCTAGGCGGATGGTATTGGCGCCCATCTCGCGGATGAGGGAGTGGTCCTCGTCATGGTCTGTTTTCGAGAGGGCCCAACCTTTACCTGCGCGGTCTTGGTGACGATTGACTCCGTGCAACTCGTAGGAATTCCCATTGAGTAGAAATCCGTCCTTCCCGCTGATCTCTACCGTTCGGATCCCCAAAGGTTGAGTCACCTCATCGAGAACTTCGCTGCCGCGGGTCACCCTCACCTTGGCCGCGTAAAGATACGGATCAACCCGGCCGTTCCACAGGTGGGGAGAGGGAACACGCAGGGTTTGGAGGTGGAACTCATCCGATCCGGAAAGGACTTTGATTTCGTCCGTGGCACTGGCTATCGGCACGCCTGCTGCATCGGTGATTTCGGTCACGAGGTTCACGGTGCTTGTTTGTCCGCCCGCATACGAAATCTTCGTCTTTACCTCGATCTCCGCCTTGTCCCTATCGAGTCTGCGCACGGTCAGAAACGTCCCGAGTGACCCGTAGAAAGTCGGCGAGATGCAAGGATCCCCCGTAGCGAAGATTTCCACCGGACGGTAAATTCCTCCGAAGACAGTAAAGTCACCCGTAAGCGGAGCAACATCGAAGGCTCTCGCGTTATCCACTCTGACCCGGAGGCTGTCTTTGCCGTCGTAGTTCAGGAATGGAGTAATCTCGATGCAGAACGCGCCGAACGCGCCGCGGTGTTGTCCGACATGGATGCGGTTGATGAAAACATCGGCGACTAGTGAAACGCCCTCGAAGCGGATAAAAACACGCTGCCCTTTCCACGATGTGGGCACAGGCAGATCCCGAACATACCAAGCGGGTCCACGGTAGTAGCCTTCGGGTAAATCGGGCTCTGCCTCGCGACCATTCGCCCCGTCCTCTGCATTCCAAGTGTGAGGAACTGTCACGACGTCCCACGGCGGGACTGAGGGATTCCTCCACGTCTCGCTTTTCTCGTCGGGCGCAAGGTCCCTTCGCAGGAATTTCCAATCCGTGAGCAAAGGAATTGTATCCCGTGCGGCCAGAGACGCTGGCAGCGCAGAGCCCATGGCCAACGCGGCGATCAGCAATCTCCTCATTTCTTGGCCGGTGGTGGTTCGAGATCCTTTGACCAAGTATCGGTGGCCGTCGACTCGGACTGTTTTTCGCAAAAAAGATTTTGCAGCGACTCCTTCGGCATGGTCGGCAGTCGCGGGGGTGCTGGTGCGGCGAGATAGCGGATCAGGCTCGCGCGCAGTTGGCGGCGCATCGGATCCTGTGGTGCCGTAGTGCCGAGGTCGGCGGCGCAGACGAGAAGGCGTCCGTTGCCGACAATCGCCTCGAAAATCAGTCCGAGCTTCTGGTTGCGGGAAAAGGCATCGATGACCTGCACGATCGGACGCGCGGTGAAGCCGCTTTCATCGAGCACAACCGCGCCGGGCGAGGGTGTGAGTATGCTCCACCATTGCCAGTCGCTGTGGTCTTCAGTTGGAAAGTCAGCCAGCGCCGGATGCTTGTCGTCGATGAGCAGGCCCATCGTTCCCGTTTGATTCGTGAAATAGACAGGACTCCAGAAGGCAGGCAGGAAGGCGGTATCCTGCCTGCGGAGGACCGATTCCTTAGCCGGGGTGTAGAGGACGGTACCGCCCTTCTCGAGAGCAGCTTTAGCCTCGTCGATCGAAGTCGTGACCACCACCCCCTCTTGTTCGGCCGGGGCCTGCGGCGGAACGATCCAGATTTTCCAGGAGTTTTTCGCGCCGGCTTTCGATGCAGTCAACCGCAGCTTTGCCTGCAGTGGTTTAGTAGCCGCAGCGAGCGGGATGCTGATTGTTCCCGCGGGCTGGCAAGGGCCTTTGCCGATGTCGACTGGGGGCAGTTCCCCCTGCGCGATGATCTTTTCATCTTCGTCCAGCAACTCCCATTTAGTGGCCACACCGGTGAGAGGTTTTCCGGAAAAATTGGCGAATTCGACTGTGCCACTGAATGTCTCGTCACTCGTGTAGACCCTCTTGGGCATACGCACGAGCGGGACCACCGGCGCAGCGACCTCCCTGAAGGAGTCCGCCTCGGCGATTCCTTTCGAATCCCAGAACGAATCCAGCAAACCAACATGCGCGGTGCCCTGTCCCGGATAGTCGTGCAAATCGAGAAGCTGGTAGCCAGCGAGGGGCTTGCTCCGCAAGGCGAGTTCGATTTCCTGCCGGTAAAGCTCCGCGGCGAATTGCCCCGAGGCGCGGGTGAAATCTTTCGCCTGACCAAGCAGGTCGTTCTTTTGCAAATCCTCGCGGATAGCCTCAAGGTTAAGCGCGCGCAAGACGCCGCTGTATCTGGGGATTTCCGCAAGGTTCGGAAAAACACTCCACTGACCGATCTCGTGGGTCAGGACCGGCTTGTCCGTGCGGGCGAGGATGTTGCTGAAGTCATCGGTTGTATTAGGCTGACGATCGAAAAATGCCTGCCCGCGCATGCCTTGGATTTTGCCGTCGATCCGGATGGCTCGTTCGACGAGAAAGTCATCCGTTTCATGCGGTCCGTCTTTCTCGCCGGTTTTTTCGGGCGCATCGACGATCCACAGCCGGTTTGAGGTGCTGGTATAAAGCCGACGCGGGTCGGATTTCTGCAGTTCGCCGAGGAGTTGCTGCATGAAGGCATATTTGCCGTGCAGTTCGTTTCCCAGGGAAAAGAGGACGAGGGACGGGTGATTCCCATAGGCTCGCAGAATCCGGGCCGCCTCGTCGCGGATCCACTGTACGCGCGATGCGTCGCCCGGTTTGTCGAGGTCGCCCGTCCAGAGCGGCAGTTCAGCCTGCAGATAAATGCCCTCTTCGTCGGCCGCGGTGAAACAGGCTTCCGGGGGACAGTAGGAATGAAATCGCATGTGGTTGAGTCCCCATTGCTTCAGGATCTTGAAAATTCTGCGCCATGCCCCGACATCCATCGGCGGGTATCCGGTGAGGGGAAATGAAGCGCCCTCGTGCGTGCCGCGCAGGAACTTTGGGATGCCGTTGAGTAGAATGGTCGGCCCTAAGGCGGCGATTTTTCGAAAACCGAACCGAAGCTCTGTCGGCTCTGAGCTGCCCAGCGAAGTTTGCAGCGTGAGGCTCAACCGGCAGAGGTTCGGGGCGGTATCGCTCCAGAGAGGAAGGGTTTGGTCGTTCAAAGCGATCGAAACTTTTCCCCCATCCTTGTCCCATCGCGCGGGGGCTTCGATATCCTTCGTGAAGCCGGGGGCGCTGAGCTTGCCCCGCAGCACACCCTCGCCGCTTTTTCCGGAGGCATTGCCGATGATAATCTCTGCTTCTGCTTTGTCCGGATCCGGGTTGATCCGCACGCTTTCGATCCAGACCGCCGCACTGGTCCGTAGTTCCAACGCTCCGACGATACCGTTCCAGAGCGACTGCGTATCTTCAACGTAAGCATGCGAACGCCCGATATCGAAAAGCTGCCTGTTATCCACGCGCACAATAAGTTCGTGCCGCCCCGGTGTGGCGAACGTGCTCAGGTCGAAAACGTGCGGTGTGCTGAGCGAATTCTGTTTGCCGATCTCGTGTCCGTCGATCCAGACCTCGCTCTCCCAGAGCACCCGCTCCAGCGAGAGAGTGATCCTTTTTCCCTGCCATTCCGCCGGGATCTCGATCGTGCGCCGATACCAGACCGGACCGATGAAGGAGTGTTGGCGTTGCAGGCGGGAGAGGCCCTCTTTGCTCACCGCGGGTCGCATGCTGAGGGGGACACCCAACCGGGCTTCATCGGTGGTGCCTGGAAGTTGCAGGGTTTCCGCGAACGTTGCCCCCGGTGCGATCCAGTTCTGGCTCAGCCCGATAATTTTCGGATCCAACCGGACTTGCCATGCGCCGGACAAGGAGATCGTGTTTGGTGAGGCGGAGAAAGCCGTCGCCACGGCGAGCAGGAGAGAGGGAAAAAAGTAGAGAGTTCGGTGAGTCATGCGCAAGCGGGGATTATTTCAATAATGCATCATTTTTAATTTGATTCCTAAACACAACAGGAAAGGCTGATAAAGTGGTGCATGCTTGCCCCTCAATGTAACAAATCAACAAGGCAACCGTTCGTGCCCTTCCTTGGCATCGTGATTTTATCGTTTCTCCCCATGACGAGTGCGGCCCAACGCGGGGCGGTGAATGTGAAGACGTTCAATGAACGCGGCGTCATGATGTATGGAGACAACTCGCAGGGAGGCCGGCCGTTTGCGAAGGATCCTTCGGTGGTGAAGTTCAAGGGCCGATATTTCCTCTATTACTCCGTGCCGACCGAGCAGGCGAAGCAAGGTGCCCTTCAAGGATGGCGAGTCGGCATCGCGACAAGCCGGGACCTCGTGCATTGGCAGAAGGTGGCGACCATGCAACCGGCTCATCGGAGTGAGAAAAACGGATTCTGCGCGCCGGGCGCGATCGTGTTGGATGGGAAGGTTCATCTTTTTTACCAGACGTACGGCAACCGCGAAAAAGATGCCATCTGCCACGCTTGGTCCGCCGACGGCATTCACTTCACCCGCGAACCGAGCAACCCGATTTTCCACCCGCTGGGACGATGGACCTGCGGGCGCGCCATCGATGCGGAGGTTTTCGAAGACGGGGACCGGCTTCTCCTCTATTTCGCCAGTCGAGATCCATCCTACAAGACCCAGTTGGTCGGCGTGGCCGCCGCACCGCGTCACTCTGATCTTTCGCGCTCCTGCTGGAAGTTGCTCGCCGACCGCGCGATCTTGCGTCCGCAGCTGACTTGGGAGAAGCACTGCATCGAAGCGCCGGCCATTGTGAGGCGTGGGAAAAAACTCTTCATGTTCTACGCCGGTGCCTACAACAACGAACCGCAGCAGGTCGGTTGCGCGGTCAGCACCGACGGTGTCCGCTGGAAGCGTCTTTCAAAGAAGCCGTTCCTAGCCAACGGGCTTCCGGGTTCTTGGAATGCAAGCGAGTCTGGGCATCCCGGCATCTTTCAGGACGATGACGGCCAGACGTATCTTTTCTACCAGGGCAATACGGACAAAGGAAAATCATGGTATCTGTCCAAGTTGAAGATCGGCTGGAAGAACGCCCGCCCAGTCATCGCTGATTCTTCCGTCGTTCCATGATGTTTCGTCAGGCGCTACTGGCGACCCTCGTTCCCGTCTGTCTTCTTGCGGCCGAGCCCCGCGAGGTGAGCGGTATCTATCCGGCACTGGCCATGTTCAATGCCGAGAACGAGTGCGGGGTCGGGGCCATCGTACCTTGGGCTGATCGATTGTGGGTGGTGACCTATGCTCCCCATGCGCCCTATGGCTCCTCCGACCGGCTTTACGAAATCACGCCCGGACTGCGGCAAATCGTCCGACCGGAAAGCGTGGGCGGCACACCTGCCAATCGCATGATCCATGAGGAGTCCGGGCAGCTTCTTATCGGTCCTTACCTGATCGACCGCGAGGGTCAGGTCCGGGTCATCTCTCCCCTCATCATGCCGGGGCGTTTGACGGCCACGGCCCGGCATCTGACCGATCCTGCCGGCAAAGTCTATTACGCCACGATGGAGGAGGGGCTTTACGAGGTGGATGTGAAAACGCTCGAAGTAAAATGTCTCATCCGCAACGGCGAATTTTATCAACCGCCCGCCGGTGTAACCCATTATACCAGTGTGGCTGCCTCCGAGCTGCCCGGTTATCACGGTAAGGGACTTTATTCCGGACAGGGCCGTTTGATCTATGCGAACAATGGCGAGCGAAGCAAGCAGGCGGAGAGCGATCCCACGACGTTGAGCGGGGCCTTGGCTGAGCGGACGGGAGCGGGTGATTGGCAGTTAGTCCGCCGCAACCAATTCACCGAGGTGACTGGTCCCGGTGGCATTCGCGGAAATAAGGATGCGGCGGGTGATCCGGTGTGGACGATCGGGTGGGACTCCCGCTCCCTCATTCTCCTGGTCTTGGAGGAGGGTAAGTGGCATTCCTTCCGTCTGCCTAAGGCAAGCCACAGCTATGATGGTGCCCATGGTTGGAATACCGAGTGGCCGCGCATCCGCGACATCGGCGAAAAGGATCTGCTTATGACCATGCATGGCATGTTCTGGCGATTCCCGCGTGATTTCGGAACGGCCTCTTCAGCTGGACTGCGCCCGCGCTCGACGTACCTAAAAGTGATCGGCGACTTCTGCCGATGGAATGATCGGCTCGTTTTCGGGTGCGACGATACGGCGAAGTCCGAGTTTCTCAACAAGCGGCCGGTCAAAGGCGAATCGGGCGGCCCGGGTCAGTCGCAGTCGAACCTGTGGTTCACTGCCCCGGAGACCCCCGACCAGCTCGGTCCGGTGATTGCGCGCGGTGGTGTTTGGATCAATGATCGAGTGCAGGCCGATCAGTGGTCCGAGCCTTTTCTCCTGGCGGGTTTTTCCCGTCGTTCGCTTTTCCTCCGGCATGGTGGATCGGAAATTGTGCATTTTGATTTGCAGGTCGATCGCCATGGCGATGGAAAGTGGGATGATGTCCGCTCGGTTGACGTCTCGTCCGGACAACCTGTGTGGCTCGAACTCGGCTCGGAGGTAAAGGGAGAGTGGATTCGTCTGCGCGCGGACCGAGACAGCCCAGCGACGACCGCATATTTTCATTATGCGGGTCCGGACGATCGGCCTGCTGTTCCGGCGGAGATGTTTGATGGGTTAGCTCGATTGAACGACGATAAGGGCATCGGCGGATTTCTGCGCACGCGGGGCCGTGATCGGAGGACACTGGGCCTGCTGGCCACAAAGCTGGGCGATGGCATGCCAGAGTCTGACGCAGGCGTCTACGAACTCGATGCGGACTTGCAGCTGAAACCATGCAGCGATCCGGAACTGCGGAAAGAGTTGGCTCAAGTGACGGCCATCCCCCGAGGGATCGTTCTGCGCGACGAGGCTTCAGCCATTTACATTGATACCAAGGGAAACCGGTGGCGCTTGCCCGCGGGAGACAAAAGATACACCGCGTTCAGCGAATCCGGTGCGGTGCGACTGGCCCGCGAAATTTGTACGGAGCGCGACCTCTTTAACTGCCAAGGCACATTTTACGAACTGCCGGCTGAGAATGCCGGAGGTATCGCCAAGGTGCGGCCGATTGCTACTCACGGGCTGAAAATTCAGGACTACTGTTCTTTTCGCGGTCTTCTTGTCCTCACCGGTGTGGACGCAACCAACCGGAGTGAACACATTGT
>JBAXCT010000077.1:0-8715 GCA_037141375.1 Chthoniobacterales bacterium
GCATGGCTTGTGCTTCGCCGCGATAGATGTCGATGGTGTAGCTCATCGACTGGAACGTGTAAAAACTGATGCCGAGCGGTAGGGTCACATCGAGGAAAAAGTCCGGCGAAGACAGTCCGAGCCAGTGCGTCACCGAGCGGTAGTTTTCTGCCGCGAAATTGAAATATTTGAAGAATCCAAGAAGCATCATGTTTGACGTCATCGCGATCCACAAAAAGACCTTCTCCCGTCGCGGGCGGCCGGTGTTACCCAAACGCACCCTTTTTGTTATCGATTCGTAGATCCGCAGACCGCAGAAATAATCGATCATCGTCGACAGCAGCATCAACAAGACAAAGGCCGGATTCGCCCAGCCGTAAAAAACGTAGCTGAAAATCGTCAGCACCCCCAGCCACATGCGTCGTGGCGCGAGCAGGCTTGCCGCGAGTGCCAGCGGCAGAAAATAAAAAATAAAAAGATGCGAACTGAAGACCATGGTGCGAGCTTGGAATTCGACGTGAGGTCAGCGAGCGACCAGGAGAGATCTGAAAATGTCTGCGTGGCGCTCCCGCCATGTTTCCGCATCGAATAAAAGTTCCGCCCGGCACCGTGCCGCGCGCAAAAAGGCATGGAGATCCTGAGCGATGTAAATGACGGCCTGGGCCAGTTCCCTTCCCGAGGGCGTGAAAAGCCGATCCCATGACTGATGGACCTCTATAAGCCTTGAGCACGAACCATCGACCATCTCGGACATGCCGCCCGATCGGGAGGCCACAACGGGCAGGCCGCAGGCGAGGGCCTCAGCTACGACCGTCGGGCAGGGATCCATGTACTTGGGATGCAAAAGAACATGGTGGGCCCGGTAGATGTCAGCCGCCTCATCCTGCCGGAATGGCGGAAGCGTTTTCACTGATCCCGCCAGTCTCATAGACTCAATGGTCGTGTGCAGATCTCTTTCCGCATTTTTCCAGATAAGCGGACCAGCGATGGTCAGCGTGCACTCCACGCCGTCGCCCTGAAGCGAGCGCAGACAATCTAAAGCATTAACGACACGATCGCGGTAATTTTGGGTCCCCATGGCGAGGAGGCGCAGTGGTCTGGCAGGCAATGGATGAGTCCGCGGAGTGAATTTTACGAGGTCGACAGGATTAAGTAAAATTGTTGATGGCTTATCACAGGATCCTAGAAATGTTTCTGCCGACGAGCGGCAAAACTCGCTCTGATAGATCACAAAATCAGCGAGTGAGCGAAGTCGCCTCATCGGCTCGTTGTGCCTATCCATATCCCGACCAGCCCAGGCAGGATACCCAACCCCGTTTTGATTCCACACGAATTTGATGCCGCGCTCATGACATCCTCGTACGAGATCTTCTGCAAATCGCGGTTGTGCGCTGCTGACCAAGTAGAGAACGTTAAATTCATCTTCGTTGTGCCTGAATCCATCGCGCAACGAAAGCAGTTTGACCGCGCCACCGTGAATCAATCCCTCTCCGTCCAAGAGTCCGCCAAATCCGAGCACAGGCTCATCGCTAGGCGCTTTCTTTATCGCTTCATTTAGCGCAGCAGCACGGCGGCGATGTGGCATGGCCAACATCTCTCGCAGGATTTCTTTCGCCTGCCAGGGAATCATGTTTGCGCCATGGCCATGATAGCCGATGCCGGATCGATCGATGGTTCCCATCCAGTCGACGCCTGCAGCCGCTTGGAGGAAACGAAAGATTGTTCGACATCCCATGGGAAATGCGGCGTGTACCGGACGCGCAGAGGGCGTCCCGCCGCACTGGAAACCAGGCTAATGAGTTCATTCACGGACAAGGTGTGACCCGAAGCGACATTGAAAACGCCGCATATTTCCGCGTGCAGCAGCACCCCAACGGCTCGATGAAGATCTTCAACGGCGAGATAATCCTTCGTGGCGCTTCCATCACCCCACAGGGTGAACGTATTATCGGAGCGGCATGCTTCCGTGAGAACAGGAATAATCCCCTGCGGCCGCGTGCGAAGGCAGCCTGCACCGAAAATATTCGTGATGCGCAGGATCGTACAACGCGGGACGCGCAGGAAAACTTCCTCAGCCTTGAGTTTTGCCGCGGCATACCCGCCGAGTGGACGACAAACGTGATCCTCTCCGACGGGTTCTCTCCCTGTATTTCCATAAATTGCCGCCGTGGAAAAAAAGACAATGTTAGGAGGTTTGGGGCAAGAGGAGGCCGCAGCAGCCAATGCGACGGCCAGAGGTAAATCTTCGAGATCTTCAATCCCCGGATGCTGCTCCGAAAGCAAAGGCACCGAACTCCATCCAAGGTGCAAGATGGCATCAAATCCACCCGAAACGGCAGGCAAGGTCAGCTCAGCGGTCTCTCGGTGTTCATCACCGGCATTGCGTGAAAAGGTCTGCACTTGGTGTCCGAGGCCCGTCAGGTACAAAGCGAGTCCCGGTGCCAGACGCCCCCGTCCGCCCGTGATGGCAACACGTTTCATTGATTCAAAAGCGTTTTCCAAAATGCCGCAGCGCTTTCTCGTGATGGTGGGCGCGCTAAAGCGCGCAGAGTTTCCGTCTCGCTGTTGACCGCTTTGATTGCCTCCTCTTTGGAGAAAAGCCCACCAAACGGCACGCCTCCATGGAATACTTGATAGTAATACGCGGAGCTGCGGGGATAAACGACGCACCCGGCGGCGTGCATACAGCGCCAGATATCAAGCGAGGCACCCCGGTTATTTTCATCCACAACAAGTTGGTCGCTCACGCTGGGTCCACCCTCAAACACCAGAGGACAAACCACCACCGCTTGGGTATTGCCTGCGCTTTTGAAATTGACGGCATCTTGGACCGACAAGGCGATACGGCAGGCGTCGTCGTTGGGACAGATGTCTGATCCGCCGGCTGGAAGGATTCTGTAGCGCGAAGGATCCTGACTGGAACCGCTGACCACAGGATCGTTCGTCGTTCCTTCCGTCGAGACCTGATTGGTTTTTAGAATGCCCACCAAATTGCTGACGGCCTCGTCCATGAATACATCCATGCCTGTTGCATGGTTGATTTTTACCGAGGACGCGAGTTCACGTCGTCGTCTGCACCTAATTTTCCAAAACACCTCGCGTGCCAAATCAGGGATCGCAGCCAGATGGTCAGTGGGCCGGTGGGAGCCAGCCATGCGTTCGGGAAGAGTGTGGTATATCCGTTGTAACCCCGAGGCCATGGCTGTGGCTGTGTGGTTCGCGAGGAGTCGGTTCCTTTGTGCATCGAGAGTGCTCGCAAGAAAGCCATCATTCATATCTTTGGCGATTTTCGCTGCGGCCTGAGCAGGAGTATCAAAAAGGCTGTCGCCCTCCAAAATATCCCGTGCCACGCCGAGGGGAAAACTGAGGGTTTTCACCCGCGCGGAGGCGGCTTCCATCGCCGACTGCGGTCCGCCTTCCCAGCGGGATGGCACAAGATAAAGATCGCAGGTGTTGTAGAGTTCGTTGAGCTGTTCGCGGGACAGGATATTAGTGCCGAAATCGTCTTCGCCTGTGTCCCCGTTACCGACAAAGGTGAAGGGTATTCCTTCGCGCGCCAAAGCTTTGCGAAGCCAATGACGACGAGGTCCGGCAAGCAGAATATGAGGATGCAAGCCCTGGCTCCGGACAATTCGGAGGATGGCAACCAAGGTTTCAGGCGCCTTCTGCAGTTTGGGTTTTGAGAGATCGGATCCCTCGGTGTCCCGGTGGAAGTTGCCGATGATATAAGCCTCTCGGGGAATTCCGTATTTTGCCCGTAGGCCAGCGCGGTCCGGGATCGGAAAGAACAGTGCTTCATCGATCGCGTATGGAACGTGCGCGGCCGGCAAGCCCAACGCGGAAAACTGCTCCAAAGCTTCGTGCGAGCGTGCCACCCAGAGATCGACAGTTTTCTGAGCTTTGGCAAACTCCGGTTGCGTAAGATAAAAAAATGGTGGGTTGTCCGCGTGCGCAATGACAAATTTCCGCTGCAAAACACGCGGATGGTGCATCGCCAGAGCCATCCAGAATGGAGAGTGGACAACATCGGCGCGCCATAGTGACGACTCTTGCGCGACATCATGCAGGGCACGCCGGATCAGGCGTCGATCCTCGTCGATCGCCCAGCCATGCTTGTCACCGATTGTTGGAAAATACCTGATCAACACTACGATAATCTCTCGGTGGAAATTTCCCGCTGGATCAAGCGTCGGTATTCAAGGCACATACGATCTCCCGAAGGAGGAGCATCGATAACGCGCTGGCGCAGCATTGGATACGAATCGCGCATCTCGTCCATCGAACGACCGACATTGTCGCTCATTAAAAGTCCGTATTGTTCACCCAGGCTGGCGGTACCTCCGGTGTCCTTGTGATAAAGCAGGGGTAAGCCGCACTGGATGCCCTCGACTGGATGCATCGCGCCGGGCTCAAAGCGTGAAGCACTCACATAGGCGTGGCACTGGCGCAGAAGCTCGGCCAATGCGTGACCATTGCATGCCGGAAAAGTGCGAGCCGCCCGCCACTTAAGCGAGGATGGCCATCGGCCGATGATCCATAGCTCGAAACCGAGGGCTTGGCCGTTGGCCATCGCTTGGTCCATCTGCTCGTAGACATCAAATCCTTTCGACATGTTGTCTGACCAATGGTGAGTGACAAAACGGAAAGGTTGCTCCGCTTGCCAAGGGCGATTGCCGATGGGATGGAAATCCGACGGATCGGCCCCGGGTTGTATCACGCTATGCGGACGGGAGCGATCGAACCAAGTGCCAGCGTGGTGGTCGAGCAGCCACGCGGAGACAAATACCGTATGATCCGCGATCTTGTTTGCTGCCGCCAAGACATTGCTCATTTGTTCTGTCCCCTTGCGCACGTCGTTGTCATTGATTCTTTGGATTACCCGCAGGCGAGGATTCTGCACCTTGCACGCAGCAACATCCTCCCAAGAGAAAGCAAGTCGGCCGGAGAGACCTAGATGGGTTCCCATCACGAGATCGACGCCGGACCGTAAATCAAAGACCACCCGGTACCCGCATCGGCGCAGCGCGGTGGATAACTGCTGGACCCATTGGTTGGCTCCACCGTAGGGACCGGATTGCGGCCGCACGTTCAAAGCCACCGTGGCAATAGCTGTTTTGCGGAATAGTCCCATTATCTTAAAACCGTGCTTGCTCGGTGAGGGATGGGGGCCGGAGTCCGCCGCGGCGGACGGAGACAGCCTGAGGCAATGGAGGTAACGCGCATGAGCGATTTACATCATTGGATCGGCTCAAGTGTGGGGTGAGTTCACCTGAATCAGCAAGTCGCCGGTTTATCCTCTCCATTCCCTTAGGATGCCTCCACCTCGCTCCTGCCCTCCGGCATAAACTCTCCCCACTCTATTAGGATCATTGGGGTGCGTCACTGCCGAAGAACGGGAGTGTGTCGACGGCAATTTCCGGCCCTCGTCTGTAGCGCTCGTGTTTCCAACCAGCCCGCAACCGGCGCAGAGGCGAAAGCCATTCCGTCCACCGGTTGGATCCAAAAGTCTCCATGATATTGGGCCGTGTATTCCCCGAATCGCCGCGCGAGCTACGGGCTTGGAAGCAAAGATGCAGGCAGCGGAAGTCCGATTTCTCCCAGGCCGTGCTTTCGTGCATGGCAAAACGTCTGGCCGCCGAAAATCCATCGCGGAACATCGGGAAACCTCCGTGCAGACGCTCCACGCAGTAACCGTCCCACGAATCAATAGCCTGAAAATTGTAGAGCTTCGTCATGCTCCGGCAAGGCGGCGCAAGATGTCCTGTGGCGTGGTTGGCGGCGAGTTGTGTCACATGAAGGACATTGCCCAAGATCATCCACCATTCGTCAAATTCACCGCTAAGCAAGCGCGCCCGGAGGCGCGCAAGGCCAAACGGATCGTACACCTCGTCACCATCGAGGCCGAAGATCCAGCACTTCTGTCCGGCGTGTCCCTTTACTGCCTCGTGGGATTCCTTGGGATGGTTGATGCGCAATAGACGCGCCGACGGAATGTCGCCGCACAAACGTTCCAATATTTTCGGGGTCTTGTCCCTGGAGGCGTGGTCGCAGAAAATCCACTCATCGCAGAAATGCACCGCGTTCCGCACCGCGCGCTCGATCATCAGGTCCTCGTCGCGGACCAAAACGATGCCAACAATACGCGGCGGTGTCACCGTTTGCCGCGGAGCAGAACCCAGACCCACTGCCGCTCACGCTTCACCCGCACCATTTCACGGAATTTTTCCATCAACCGGCGGATAACGTCTTCCTCCCGCTCCCAGGCAATGGACTCCCACACACCCGCACCCTCCTCTTCATTGAAGGCGATGTCGTAGAGCAGGTATCCATCCGGTTTCAACGCGCGTGCGTGTTCGGCGATCATGGCATCCAAATCGAACGAGTGATCCACGCAGTTGGTGTAGATCAAGTCCAGCGAGTTGTCGGGAGCCGCGAGGTTCATCATGTCTCCCTCGACCACCAGCGGGTTGTCCGGGCCGGGGTTGAGATCGATGCCGCGGGCCTTGGAGAACCCCAGATCCCGCAGCACATCAACTTCGGTGCCCTGCCGCGCACCGCAGCACAGGATTTCCGCCGTTCGGGGCAGGAGCTTCGCAAGGTGCCGGAACCGCGTGTAGAATTTCACCCGGTAGTCGAAGATGTCGAAGTTGCTGAAGCCGCCTTTGATTTTTACCAACTCCTCAAGCTTGAGTTTCTGGTGCGTCAGGTATTCCTCGTAGGACGCGTAGTCACGCTTGCGCAGGCCGCTTTCCGGCGCGTCTTTCCATCCTCCGCTCCCGTGGTGTTTGTGCCGCACCGGATGTTTGTCTCGTTCATGGTCGTAGGAGGCGTCCTGCCCTCGACGCAGATTCCGGATGTAGCCATAACCGCCGGGCGTCAACAAGTGTGCGAAAGTTTTGGCCCAGAACTTCGGTTCGGGGCGGCAAAGGATAAGATCGCGGAAGTAGGCCATGTTTTTGGAATTAAAAAAATTTCGCCCGAGTGAAAGCCACTTGCATCAAGGGATTGAGGAAGAATTCAGCGCGCTGGTCACAACATTGAACCCTTCAAGTTGGACATACTCATACCCCTTGGCAAAGGGGCGCACCACCAAATCTTCCCCGTCTTGCAAAAGCAGCTCCTTGCTTATTTTCAGAGATTCTCCGTCACCCGAGGACACACTCGCCCGTTTTTTTGCCGCGCCGTTGGCGTTTCTGGAAAAGATCTCGATTCCCGCCATGGCGGGTGGACCGTTGACATGGCCTAGGATCTTCGAAGCGGAAACCTCGATGAGATAACGGCCGGCCTTGGCCGGGGACCAGACGACCTGCGGAACCTCGACACTCCCCGGATTGAGAAAAGGCATGATGCTCAATTTGCTGCCGGTAGAAGCGTAACTTTCGGCGATCAGTCGGGAGCGCTTGCCCGTGAATCCCCCGACCTCCCCAAACCATCGTGCCGGATGCCATTGTGCTCCGAGGAGGGCCGGATCCGCCTCGCTCGGAACCGAACCAAGAACCGTATATTCAAGCCGCCATTCGGAACCCGACGCGCTGCGGCTAAAGGGATTTTCGATCCATACCGTTCCGAAGGTTGGCATTCGCTCCTTTCCTTTAGCGGTGGCGCTCTCCATCTCTCTCGGAGCTTCGGGAACCCGCGCCATTGAAATGGTGCGCTCCGGATTGGAAGCGGCGGAAGTCCGCGTCAGCGGCTCGGGAAACTTCCGGGTGTTTTCCTCGCCGGAGTGGAGGAGTTGATCGGTAGCTGCGACCAGATCGCGGGTGTAAGACTCGTAGCCTTCGGGCTTGGGATGGCAGGCATCGTGGAAAAAATTCCCCCATGCGAAATTGTCCAAGCGGCTCTTAGCGAAGAGATCCGAACCAAAAGTTATCGATGGAATTCCATAGTGGTCGGCCACTTTCTCGTGCTCCCGTATGGCCTTGGGGACTTTGGTTTTGGCCAGTTTGCGAAAGGCTGTGTCACTTGTCACATAAAGAAATGCAACCTCGGCCGCGCGGTTCGCGTCATGAATTCGGCGCACGATGAGTTCCATATCGGCCGCGGAATCATCTCGTTCGCCATCATTGACGGCGAACTCCACGAACACCAAGTCCGGCCTCTCCACCAGAAGATCCCGGCCGATTCGCTTTGCTCCCCATGCCGAATCGGTTCCGGCTAGACCGGCGTTGACCGTTACGATCCGGGCGCTCGGAAACTGCTTATGCAAATGGTCGCGCAAAGCGGAAACAAAACCTCTGGGTTCGGCGTTCTGGGTGATAGAGCCTACGAGGAATCCGATCACCACGGAGGATCCCGATTCTAATTTCCCGCGGGTTGATGGAAGCCCCGAGCGAACCTTGACCGCTTGAAAAGGTCTTGCGTCAAAAAACGAGCGGATTCCCTCAGTAGCGACACCCGCAAGGCGGGTCATGAAAATACCAGAAAAGAGCAGAATGCACAAAAGACCCGGCAAGATCAGCCAAACCTTGGCGGGAATAGAACGGATAAAGCGGGCGGCTGCCGCCGCCACTGAACGCATCAACAAATTCGGCCCCGCCTCGATGTAAAGCAGGTCGTGCTTGAAGTCCCCCACATAGTGGCGGCAAACAGCTCCACACTGACGGAAGTATCCCCAGCTAATTTCATAGGTCGGTGGCAAAGCACCTCCGCGTTCCCAAGCCGAGGCCATTAACCCGTAAAGCGTCTGCTCGAAGAATTGCGGATGCTTTCAGATTTGTCCGAGCATGGCCGACCACT
>JBAXCT010000078.1:0-8615 GCA_037141375.1 Chthoniobacterales bacterium
GCTGGAACTGGCCTCCGCCACCGGCTTCGCTGCAGGCTCCGCCTCGTCCGTCACGATCGCCAGCGGCGCCACGCTCCTCGTCTCGCAAACCAACCAAGTGAACAACAGCGCGACAGTCACCCTGAGCGGCGGCACCATCACGCGCGGTAGCGGCGTGAGTGAAGTCTTCGGCAACCTCAACCTCACGCAGGCCTCGCTCCTCGACTTCGGCAGCGGCGCGGCGGGCACGATAACCTTTGGCACCTACGCGCCGAGCGCCTTGCTCACGATCAACAACTTCGGCCTCGGCAACACGCTCGTCTTCGGCAGTGATCTCAGCAGCACGATCACCAACTCCACCTACTTTGTCTTCAGCGGCGGGATCAGCAGCAGTTGGGACAGCGGCACGAGTGCCTTCACCATCACGGCGATCCCGGAGACATCCACTTATGTCGCGGCGCTCGGATTGCTCGCCCTCGGCATGCTGCCCTTGGTCCGTCGCAAGAGTGCGACGATTTCCTAATTTTCATGCAGCGGCCGCGACAATACATCCGAGGTAGGGGATTGTTCCTGCAGTCGAATACCTCGAGGGGATTGTTTAGTTTTAGAAGGGTGAAAGCCCCTCGATCTGTTCGACGTTGAATTTTGGTCCGATTGTGTTGATTCGCTCGATGATACGGTCATCGGATGGTATGCTGCCGTCGTCTAGGGGTAGGCCGAAGTCAAAGTAACCCTCGATGTTTCCCGGGGTGAAAAAGACAAGCACTCGTGCCCCTTCGTTCGTGCAATTCTTAAAGCAGTGAATCGTACCCCGAGGAACAAAAGCGGCTTCGCCAGTCTTGGCCTTGGTGACTTTTCCGTCGATGTAGAACGTAAACTCACCCTGCGTTGCGTAGAAGTATTCCTCTTCGGTCTTGTGAATATGAGGGGGGGTGGGCCACCGCCGGGTGGTTCAGTGCACTCCAAAGCGAAGTGTATCCCGCCTGTCTCTGCTGCCGTGGTAATGATTCGGTAGATGCCACCATCTGGGCCGTGACGAATGTTATTTTTCATAGGTTTTGAGTTGGGGGTTGAGAATGGTTTTTAAATGAAACAAGCCAAGAACTACAGGCAAGTATAAACCGACAGCAAATAGCGATTCCGTAGCGAACGGCCGAAACCAGCTACCAGCCCACCCCTTTGGGCCCTCTTCAAGGTGAAGGAGTCGTCAAAGAAAACCGAGACTCGGGCCGGCGGGATTCGGACCTGCGCTTCTGCTCGGCGACGCCGAGGAAAAAACCATCCCCGGCGAAGGGAATAGGTCTTGTTGAGGGCTGCGGTTATGAACTTGGAAAGAGCGTTGAGATTTTATGGTTGAGAGCCGGAGCGAGGCGGAGATATCCGAAGGTAATGGAGATGTTTAAAGCCAGCGACTGGGCGCGCGTTGATTTTAACGGATGCCGGTGATCGTTCTTGCCCAGAAGACATTTCTTGGGTTCCGGAAAGAGTACCCGGCTTTGTCGGAAATCAGCTGCTTGTAGCGCACCAGAAGTTGGCCATCGCAGTCGAGTTGGGTATTCAGGAGAAGCCCCTTCGAGTTGTAGCCGCTGGCCACCACAAAATGGTCCACATCCCAATCGGGGTTTTCTGTCGGATAGATTTTGCACCCGCAGATGACGGGGTGTCCCGATCGAAGTTCCTTTTGGATCCAGGCAATGAACCCCTCCAAGTCATTCGGTTTCCCAGAGTAGGGAACAAACAACGCTCCCGTGTTGTCAAGAGACCGATCCATGTCATCATCCTGAAGATCGGCCTGGCGTGGCTTCCCCGCTTGATGAATAACGTCTTGGGGGATCTTTTTCCCGTAATAAGCAAGGGCCATTTGGATGCTTGCCTCCCCGCACCAACCGGCTTCGAAGTCGGCCTTTTCGGGATCCCAGGCCACGTCAGGGATGTGGAGATTCACCCCGCCGCAGGACGTATCTATATTGCGCACAGATTTGGGCTTTGCGTACGCCGAGAGGGCAAGCCACGGGAGGAGGAGGAACGCTACGGCTCCGATGCGAGAGGCTTTGGTCATCAGTTCCCTCGGAAAATATCCGATAAACAACACTTTCCAAACCCTGATGTTGGCCGTCACTCCGGGAGCAATTGAGGCTCCAAGGCTCAGACCCTTGGTTGGCCTTCAACCTGCATGAGGACGACCAACTTTGGACAACGTCGATCTGAACGAGTGAGCGAACCTCGTTGTTTGATATGTCTTCCGGACGATACCCGGTGTCAGTTCGCGATCTGCTGCGCTGTATGATTGGGATTATAAAAAGAACGATTTCCTCAAAGCGAATCGCGGGATTTCATTTGAGGCCGTCATCGTGCACCTTGGCCGCGTATCCATCGCGAATCGCGACGTGCTCTGACGCGTCGGTTTCCCCACGAGGTCAAGTGAACGGTTGATTTTGCGTGATTGCGGCAGCGAGCGAGTCATGACAAGGCGAGCATGATCGCTGCTACAAAACGCCCATGCCGTTGCCATCTTCCTTACGGCAACGGTGGATACATGGCACTTTTCTAAGGTGAACTTTATGAGGGTGGACCCGGCGCGCGGAAGCAGATAGGTCCGCTGTTGGCGCAGGCGCAGGAACAAGCTGCACGGCTTCTTCACCGTCATCAGCGAACGTGATGTCCAAACGCAAAGCACCATGGGTCAACTCAAGCACAGCGGGCGCTATCCCGATCTGCTCAATCCCGACGCGGTGAAAAGCTTCCTCGAAATCATGCACCCGCCGATCTCCGTGGAATCCTGCGGCTTGGCCGAGAAGGCGCGCGGCCTTGATGCCAACGAACCCCATCTCATGCAGTTGTATTGGATCATGGCTGACAGCCCTTTCGCCTGCGTGTCGTGGAATGCGGAGATCCCGGCCAAGTTCGAAGCCATGCACGGTTATGATCTGATGCCGCAGATACCCCGTCTCTTCGCGGGAGACGATTTCGAGTCGCGGCGACCGACCGCACTCAAAGTGCCGCCTGATAGTCGGCAGCACGCTCGTTCCCCGCGCGCCAATCAGGTCTGGATGACCTTGATCGGATAAGAGCGAAATTTTTCGTCACGCGTGATGACCACCAGATTTTCCTCCGCGGCTTGGGCAATCAGCATGCGGTCGAAAGGATCAGCATGGTGGTGGGCCAGTCGGCGCATGGCTTCACCATGCGTATACTTGAGTGGGAGTTCCGTGAATCCGCGCTGCACGATCTCCCGGCTTAGTTCCGCAGGGGCCTCGAGCTTGCCCAGAGCGGTCTTGATGGAAATTTCTACCGCGCTGACCGCGCTCACGTAAACAGTATGGTCGGGGTTCTGGATGGCTTGCCTTGCCGCCGCCGAGAGTTTTTCCGGTTCGGACAAAACCCAGAGGAAAACATGCGTGTCGAGCAGGCAATTCATTCGGGCGTGAAGAGAAGGCGAATCCGCTCATCCTCGGCATCAAAGTCGGGGGCAATCCGGATTTGTCCCTCGTAGCCGCCCAGAGGGCGAACCTCGCTTTGCGGGGCGTAGGCAGACAGCTTGGCCAGAGGCTTACCATGCTTGCCCAAGAGAACAGCCTCACCCGCAGCCACCTGATCGAGAAGGCGCGAAAGGTGAGTCTTGGCTTCTTGAACATTGATGACCTTCACAAATACAACTTGGTCTGACCTGGTTGTTTTGTCAAGGACCGCCTGCACCGATGATGCCAAGGTGACCGCATGCTGACCGCCAAAGTGTCTTTGCTGTCAGATTTCACCTCGCGCAGAGGAACGCGTGAATCCGCTGGTTCTAGAGGATTGGGGTCGATGTCCGAAACCAAGGATGCGTCGGCATAAAGAAGTTACTTTGGCGCAAACGTGGTGAAATTTGGCACGATCATCGGCGCAATTCCCGCGTTTTGAGGTAGATTCAGAACACAATCCCGCCTCTCCCCCATGTCCTATCGTCGCTTGAGCGCCGCCTCCGGGCGCCGATTTAGCCGCTATTTTTGACCATATTTCGGCATTTGCGCGGGTTTATAGGCCTTTGTAGCTTCCGAAGTTTTACACAGGTCGCCAAACCGCATAACCACTTGCTTTACAAAGGCAAAAAAGAGTGGTGCGCCCGGCGGGAGTCGAACCCACAACCCTCGGCTTCGGAGGCCGATACTCTATCCGGTTGAGCTACGGGCGCAGTACGAGGCGTTACTAAAGCGTAGCCTCGGCTTGGGCTCAAGCGGCGATTAGTCAGAGGTGGTTCGGTCGGTGACCCAAAAATAGGAACGCACGGATGCCCGTTGATAAGTAGGGTCCCCTTAAGCCTCGTCTCACAACACCATTTTTACACTCTCTGCGAACCTTGCCCCTTATCTTTGGTGCCGTTAAAAACAGGCGTGGACAAGGACATCGTCTATTTCGATTTGGAAACCCAGCGCACCGCCAATGATGCCGGCGGCTGGGATCGCAAAGCGGCCATGGGGATGACTGTTGGGGTCACCTACAGCACGGGCACGGGAAAATATACCGTCTATAGTGAGGAACGGGTGCACGATCTTATCGCGCAAATGCAAGCCGCCGATCTTGTTGTCGGTTTCAATGTGATCAACTTCGATTACGAGGTTCTGATGGGCTACACCGTTGTCGATCTCGCTCACAGCCTTCCAACCAGGGATCTCATGGTCGAGCTAGAAAAAAAGATTGGCCATCGCATTGGTTTGGATGCCGTTGCCCAGTCCACGCTCGGTTTCGGCAAGACTGCGGATGGCCTCGATGCGATCAAATGGTGGCGTCAGGGGCGCAAACTTGATGTCGCCCGCTATTGCTGCTTTGATGTCAAGGTGACGCGTTTGGTCCATGAGTTCGGCATGGCCAACGGGGAAGTTTTTTATCACGACCGTCTCGGACGAAGACAGCGCGTCGCTGTGGACTGGTCTTCATCGTCACGGCGGAGCATCGCGGCATGATCCAACCGCTGAAAAGCGCGGCTTCGGTCTGGTCTTTGTGCTGGCTGGATTTTTCGGAGCCGCTTCCGATCGAGAAAGATTTTTTTCTTCCCACCGTGCTGCTGCTTGTCGGGCCGCAGTTTGAACCGCTGGCCCCGCCGGAGATCCTTGCCGAACTGGATCAGATCGAGGCAGAGGACTGGCTGTCGCGAGTTTTCGACGACATCGGTGTTCCCGACGAGTTGCTTGTTTGGAAGGCTCCGGAATGGGTGCCGGAAGATTGGAAATTTTTCGCGCGTGATTGGAAGACCAAGATCAAGATAGTTTCCCCGCCCCCGCATGAGGCCCGCCTGCAATCCCAGATCACGGAATCGGGCGGAATCAAAATCAAGCGGAAAAAGAATATCGCAGCCGCCGAAATTGCCGCCGGCCTCGTGCGAAATCTGCGTCACCTGCACTCTGCGCGCAAACGTCGCACCACCCTGGAAAAGGCCGCCGAACTGGACGAAAGCAACAACGAGGCCAAGGTTCTTATGGGAGACACGGAAATGGCAGCGGGCCGTTATGCCAAGGCTCTTGAGTTTTTCGATGATGTGGAAAACTCGTCCAAATCCGATCTGAAGCGGCGCACAGTTCGTTGGTGGCATGACCCGTCCACCCGACCTTTCCTGCGCGCCTTGAGCGGTTCAATGCTCTGCCAGTGGCATCTCGGGCGTGCATCGGATGCGGCGGAAATCGCTCAGCACTTGTTGCAAATCGACCCGTCCGATCATATGGGCGCAAGATTTTACCTACCGCTTTTCCTGCTCCTCGCGGGTGAAAACGATTCGACGGTGGATTTTTTCCGCCACTACACGAAAACTTATCCCAAGGATATGCCCAACGCCTGGCTCAATTTTGCCTGGGGGTTGAGCCTCTGCCTCGAAGGTGATGACCAAGGCGCACGAAAAAAATACCGCGAAGGAATCTTGGCCAATATATACATCGCACCGCGCTTGATCGGAGAGCGTACCCCGCCGGAGGATATTTATCATCCAACCGATCGCGACGAACCTCAATCCGCCTCGGAGTTTTCCGGGGCCTTCGGTTCGCTCTGGGATCGTGAGGCTTCGGCTATGCGTATTTTGCGGGACACGCATGAAGAAATGAAGCCGGCTGTCGGCGAATTAGTTTCACGCCGGACCAGACTCGCTGATTTCATGAACCAGCATTATGACCCTGACTACCGCGGCAAGTGGTCGAAGATGCTCGATGACGATGAACAATTCGTCAAAAACATCCTGGAGGAGGATTGATCGGATTGGGGATCAAGTGGATGTCGATACCGGCGCCTTCTGCTCCGGAGGAGGCAATGCTTCGGGCAGAGTTTCCTTGACCGGGGTCGGTTGGGGTGTTGATGCCGGAGTGGTTACCTCGACCGGTTCAGGCAGCAGGTCTGGCAAAGGTTCGAGTGGTACATCCTCAGGCTTGATGTTGAGATTGGCGTCGGGCGGAGGAATATTTTCGTAGAGATCATCCTCGTATTTAGGTTCCGCCTCGGATCCATCGTGTTTTTTTCCGGAGGAGCCGTGCTTCTTTTTTGCTTCCGGTGGAGGCTCGGGCGCGGGCTGGATATCCTCGTTGGCGATGTAGCCGACCTGACCATTTTCGAGTTGCACGCGGCTGTAGCCAAATTCCTTATGCAGCAGCATGACGTGCTCGTTGGTGCGCAGGCTCAAATCCGCCCCTCCGGCCTGCTGCGGACCGAGTCGGAAAAACTGCGCGTAGTCGATACTCACCACCATATCCGGCACAAAATCCGGGGAGGGTTGCATCGGCAAGCTCTGGCAGCCTGCAAGAAGGAGCACAGCGGCACACCCAAGGGCCTGAGAGGCACGTAGAAAGAAACTCATGGTGTCGTGCTTATTGATATCACAACAACTGGCCCAGCGCGACGGCGTTTTCCAGGTGTTGAAAACTGGAAACGCGCTCGGCTAACCTCCGGGGATGCCACGAAAGCATATTCTCCTGCTGGCAAGTGTGCTGCTCGGCGCCGTAAGCAGTGCCTTGGGCGACGGGTTTCTGTCTGCCGAGGCCGCGGTTCTCCAGTCTAACAGATATGCGTACGGGGCCTCAGTCGTTCTCCCCGGCGAGGTTTCCCCTCTCAAGCTGGATTGCTCGAACACCGCGCGCTATCTCATCCAACGGACGAGGGGCATCTCCCTCCCGCGCACGGCATCAGATCAATATCTCTACATCCAGCACCACGGGCGGCTGAAACGAGCGGGAGGTTTTTTTGGCGGGACACCCGACAGATCTTGGTGGCTCAAAAGACTCAAACCGGGAGACCTTCTCTTCTGGGAACACACATACAAACCACCAAGAACCCCCCCGGTCACGCACGTCATGATTTATCTGGGCCGCGATGAAAATGGCGTACCGCTGATGGTTGGCGCACAAAGTTCCCGCGGTGTCGGCATCTACGAGTTGAAACCGCAGGCGGCCTATGGAGGACACAGCGGAGTTTTGGGCCTCCTCCGCAAAAAAGGAAAGCTCGTCGCCTACGGGCGACTGCCCTGAGCCAAGCTGTTCAGAAAGTGTGGATGAAAAGCCCCGAGCGAAGCTTCGGCTCAAACCACGTGCTCTTCGGCGGCATGATCTGTCCCGCGTCGGCGATGTCCATGAGTTGCCGCATGGTTACCGGGTGCATCGAGAACGCGACTGCTACCCGCTTGGCATCGACTTCCGCGCGCAGAAAATCCGTGCCGCGGATGCCTCCGACAAAATCAATACGTTTGCTGGTGCGGGGATCGTCGATACCGAGGATCGGGGCGAGCACCTTGTCTTGGAGTAGACTGACGTCCAGTCGTGATACCGGATCCGCATCGGTTAGCGCCGTGAACTCCAAACCGAGCCAGTTTCCACCCAAATACATCGAGACTTGGCCTGGCTTTTGTGGGACGGGTGGCGCGGAAGGTTCGAGGCGGCAAACGTGGCTCACTCGGACGAGAAATTCCTCCGGATGCAAACCGTTGAGGTCGGCCACCAGCCGATTGTAGGGAAGAATTTTGAGCTGATCCTGCGGAAAAAGAACCGCCGGAAACCAGTTGTAATCTTCTTCTCCTGTGTGCTGAGGGTTCGCTGCGCGCCGCGCCACACCAACCCGTGCCGCGCCAGCCGAGCGGTGGTGTCCGTCGGCGATGTAGCTGTGCGGTACGGCACCAAATGCCGATATCACCGCTGCAGCCTCCGGCATACGCCACAGTGTGTGGCGGATTCCGTCCGGCGCAGTGAAATCAAAGAGCGCCGCGCCCTGCGCGGTGGCTTGCATCAATTGATCTATTTCCGGTGTCGATTCGAAAGCGAGAAACACAGGTTCAATGTGGGCGGACAGAGCGGTATTCAAACGTACGCGGTCATCCTCCTTGTCCGGCCGCGTCTTTTCGTGCTTTTTGATCAATCCTGCCGCGTAGTCATCCGCGTGGCAGACAGCAGTGATCCCCATCTGCGCATGGTCACCCATGATCTGGCGGTAGAGGTAGATTTGCGGCGATGATTCGCGCACCAATTCGCCATCTTGCTGCAGGCGGAGGAAATTTTTCCGCGCCTGCTCGTAGACTTCCGCAGAATAGGGGTCTACGCTGCTCGGCAGCGTGGCCTCAGAGCGCACCACACGCAGGAAGCTGTATGGTTGCTTGGCGATAATATCCCGCGCTTCCTGGGTATTAAGGACATCAT
>JBAXCT010000079.1:0-8609 GCA_037141375.1 Chthoniobacterales bacterium
GGCGTGGTGATCGGCTTGCCGCTGGACGGCGAGAAGATGTTGTTGGTGGCCAGCATCAGCATGCGGGCCTCGAGTTGCGCCTCCGCGGAAAGCGGTACGTGCACCGCCATCTGATCGCCGTCGAAGTCGGCATTGTAAGCCGTGCAGACGAGCGGATGGATGCGGATGGCCTCGCCCTCGATGAGTTGCGGCTCGAAGGCCTGGATCGAGAGGCGGTGGAGGGTCGGGGCGCGATTGAGCAGCACCGGATGGCCCTTGGTCACTTCCTCGAGGATGTCCCAGACGATCGGTTCCTGACGCTCGATGATTTTCTTCGCGCTGCGCACCGTGTGCACGTAGCCGAGTTCTTTCAGGCGGCGGATGATGAACGGCTCGAAGAGGACGAGCGCCATCTTCTTAGGCAGACCGCACTGGTTGAGCTTGAGTTCCGGACCGATGACGATGACCGAACGGCCCGAGTAATCGACGCGCTTGCCGAGCAGGTTCTGGCGGAAGCGACCCTGCTTGCCCTTGAGCATGTCGCTGAGCGACTTGAGCGGGCGGTTGCTCGCACCGGTGACCGCGCGGCCGTGGCGGCCGTTGTCGAAGAGAGCATCGACTGCTTCCTGCAACATACGCTTTTCGTTGCGGATGATGACTTCCGGCGTCTTGAGCTGGAGCAGGTTTTTCAATCGGTTGTTGCGGTTGATGACCCGGCGGTAGAGATCGTTGAGATCCGAAGTCGCAAAACGGCCGCCCTCGAGGGGCACGAGCGGACGAAGGTCCGGCGGGATGACCGGCAGGACGTTGAGGATCATCCAATCCGGACGCGTGCGCGACTGAAGGAATCCTTGGGCAAGCTTGAGACGTTTGGCCAGCTTGGTCTTGGTCGTCTTGCTCTTGGTTTTTTCCATCGACTCCTGCAGCTCTTTTACGAGGGCTCCGAGATCGATGCGCTCGAGAAGTTTCTGCAGCGCTTCGGCACCCATGGCGGCGGTGAAGTCCTCGCCGTATTGCTCCTCGGCCTCGCGGTATTCGTTTTCGTTGAGCAGCTGCCCAGCCTCAAGGCTGGTGTTACCCGGATCGATGACGAGGTAGTCCTCGTAATAAATGACGCGCTCCAGCTGCTTGGCCGTGAGGTCGAGCATAAGCCCGAGGCGCGATGGCGTGCACTTGTAAAACCAGATGTGAGAAACTGGTACGGCCAACTCGATGTGGCCCATGCGCTCGCGGCGCACGCGGGCCAGCGTCACCTCGACGCCGCAGCGGTCGCAGACAACGCCTTTGTGCTTGATGCGTTTGTATTTTCCGCACGCGCACTCCCAATCCCGGGTGGGACCGAAGATGCGCTCGCAGAAAAGGCCACCCTTCTCCGGCTTGAATGTGCGGTAGTTGATGGTCTCGGGATTTTTTACCTCGCCGTGGCTCCAGGAACGGATGGACTCGGGGGAGGCCACCGTGACGGAGACTTGGTCGAAGGCCGGTGCGGTTTCGCCCGACAGGTCGCGTAGCATTTGATCGCTCATGTTATTTCTATGATCCCGTTGATGGTTAGGCCACGAGGTCCGTGGGGACGCGGCTGGGTTTTCCAGCCTTTACGTCAAGGCCGAGACTCTTCATTTCCTTGATAAGAACGTTGAACGATTCCGGCGTGCCGGCCTCGAGGGAATTGTCGCCCTTGACGATCGATTCGTAGATGCGTGTGCGACCCTGCACGTCGTCGGATTTGACGGTGAGTAGCTCCTGCAGCGTGTAGGCCGCGCCATAGGCCTCGAGGGCCCAGACCTCCATTTCGCCAAAGCGCTGTCCGCCGTATTGCGCCTTGCCGCCGAGCGGTTGCTGGGTGACGAGCGAGTAGGGCCCGACCGCGCGGGCGTGGATTTTGTCAGCCACCAGGTGGCCGAGTTTGAGCATGTAGATGTAGCCGACCACGACCTCCTGCTCGAAACGGTCGCCCGTGCGACCATCGTGGACGACGGCCTTGCCGTTGGGCTGCACCCAAGTAAAGCCGTCCACCTTGCTGGCCTGCTTCATGTAGTCGAAGATTTTGTCCTCGCTAATGCCATCAAAGACCGGTGTCGCCACCTTGAACCCGAGGGCCTTGGCCGCAATGCCGAGGTGTGTCTCGAGAACCTGTCCGACGTTCATGCGGCTCGGCACGCCCAGCGGGTTGAGCACGATGTCGACTGGAGTTCCGTCGGCGAGGAAAGGCATGTCCTCTTCGGGCACGATCTTGGCAACGACACCCTTGTTTCCGTGGCGTCCTGCCATTTTGTCACCCACACTGAGTTTGCGCTTGCTGGCAATGTAGACCTTGACCTGCTTGACGATGCCGGGATCGACCTCGTCGCCGCTCTCCACGCGCATCAAGTTATCGTCGCGCTCGTGCTGGAGGTCGTCGAAGCGGTGGCGGTACTGGCCGATGATCTCGAGGATCTTGTTGCGGATCGGGCTCGGGTCGATCTCGACCTGATTGTAGACGCCGGCGAGCTTGCGCAGCAGCGTCTTGGTGATTTTGCGGTTGGCGGGAATGATGATCTCACCGCTCTCGCCATTGACCACATCGAGCGGGATCTTCTCACCGAGCAGGACATTGGAAAGCGCCTCCGTCAACTGCTCGTGCAGTTCCTCGCTGCGCTTCTTGTACTCCTCTTCGAGCACTTTGGAATGCTTCTTCGCCTCGGTTGGCGACATCTTGATCTTGGCCACTTCCTTTTTGGACGAGACCTTGACATCCATGACGATGCCGTAAGTGCCGGACGGGACGGTGAGCGAGGTGTCTTTCACATCGGCCGCCTTCTCGCCGAAGATGGCGCGCAGCAGGCGCTCCTCGGGCGCGAGTTCCGTCTCGCTCTTGGGAGTGATCTTGCCGACGAGGATGTCGCCGGGCTTCACTTCTGCGCCGATGCGCACGACACCGTCGGCGCCGAGGTTACGCAGCGCTTCCTCGCCGACGTTCGGGATATCCCGAGTGATTTCCTCTGGCCCCAGCTTGGTGTCGCGGGCGCCGATTTCGAATTCGTCGATGTGGATGGACGTGTAGATGTCCTCCTTGACCACGCGCTCGCTGATGAGGATGGCGTCCTCGAAGTTGTAACCGCTCCAGGGCATGAAGGCGACAAGCACGTTGCGGCCGAGGGCGAGTTCACCCCCTTCAGTACACGGTCCGTCGGCGATGATGTCGCCCTTCTTGATGGTCTGGCCCCGCTTGACCAGTGGATGCTGGTTGATGCATGTGCTGCTGTTCGAACGCATGAACTTACGCAGTTCGTAAACCCAGACGTGCTTCTCGGGATCGTTCTTGATCTTGCGCTTGCCTTCCGGCAGATGGCCGTCCTTGGTGATGATGATCTGATCCGCCGTGACCGAGGCAACTTTGCCGGAGTCCTCCGCGGCAATGACAGCCCTCGAGTCGCGAGCTACGCGGCCTTCAAGCCCGGTGCCGACAACGGGCGCCTCGGAGCGCAAGAGCGGCACTCCTTGGCGTTGCATGTTCGAGCCCATGAGCGCGCGGTTGGCGTCATCGTGCTCGAGGAATGGAATGAGGCCGGCAGCCACCGAGACGAGTTGCTTCGGTGACACGTCCATGAGGTGGACCTTGGCCGGTTCGACTTCAAGGAAGTCGCCGCGGTAGCGGACGGAAACCTTGTCTCCGACGAGTTTGCCGTGGGAGTCCGTGACCGAATTGGCCTGTGCCACGAGGAAGTTTTCCTCCTTGTCAGCCGGCAGGTATTCAATCGTGTCGGTGACCCGACCGTTGACCACCTTGCGGTAAGGGGTTTCGATGAAGCCGAAATCGTTGATGCGGGCAAATGTGCTCAGCGAGCTGATCAGACCGATGTTCGGGCCTTCCGGCGTCTCGATCGGGCAGATGCGGCCGTAGTGCGACGGATGGACGTCGCGCACCTCGAAGCCGGCGCGGTCGCGGCTCAGTCCGCCTGGCCCAAGGGCCGAGAGGCGGCGCTTGTGGGTCAGTTCGGACAACGGGTTCGTCTGGTCCATGAACTGGCTCAGTTGCGAGCGGCCGAAGAAGTCGCGGACCACGCCGCTGAGCGCCTTCGGGTTGATGAGCTTGGAAGGTGTGATGTGCTCGAGAGCGGAATCAAAAAGGGTCATGCGCTCTTTGACCACACGCTCCGTGCGGGCCAGGCCGGTACGGCACTGGTTGGCGAGAAGTTCACCCACCGTACGGACACGACGGCTTCCGAGGTGGTCGATGTCGTCAACCATGCCCTCTTCGCGCTTGAGTTCGAGAACGTGTTTGACTGCCGCGATGAAATCCTCACGGGTCATCACGCGGTTCTCGTCCGGGATGTTCAGCCCGAGCTTGAGATTGATCTTGTGGCGTCCGACACGACCGAGGTCGTACTTTTTCGGGTCGAAGAACATGCGCTTGAGCATGCTTTTGGCGTTGGCCACGGTCGGCGGATCACCGGGGCGCAGCTTGCGGTAGATGTCCTTGAGCGCCTCCTCCTCGTTGTGCGCGGGATCCTTGCGCAGGGACTTGACGATCGTATCGTCCGCCGACACGTCGATCACCGCCACCTTGGAGATACCTGCGGCGAGCAGGCGGGAGATGGTCGCTTTGTTGAGAGGTTCGAAGGCGTTGGCCAGCACGATCTCGCCGTCCTTGATATCTTCGACCAAAACCTTGCTGACCAGATCGTCCTCATCGAGGCGGCCGCTGAGCTTGAGATCCTGCGGTGTGTAGAAAAGCCCGACGATGTCCTTGTCCGAAGGGTAGCCCATGGCGCGAAGGAAGGTCGTCGCGAGAAATTTGCGCCGCCGTTTGCGGCGGTCCATGTAAACGTAGAGCAGATCGTTGGTGTCGAACTGCACCTCGACCCAAGATCCGCGGTCCGGGATGATGCGGAAGCTGTAGAGAACCTTGCCGTTGGCGTGCACGGTGGACTCGAAGCAGATGCCCGGCGAGCGGTGGAGTTGGCTGACAATAACGCGCTCGGCGCCGTTGATGACGAACGTGCCCTGCGGGGTCATGAGCGGGAGTTCGCCCATGTAGACTTTCTCTTCCTTCGTGCCCTTCTCGTCCTTGAAGCGGAAGGTCACGTGGAGCGGAGCGCTGTAGGTCTCGCCTTCGCGCTGCGCCTCAAGCGCGCTGCGCTTGGAGTCGCTGACGTCGTAGCCGACGTATTCCAGCACCATCTTTTCGTCGTAGCTAGGAATGGGGAAAACCTCGCGAAAGACGGCTTCGAGCCCAGTGTTCTTGCGTTTGGATGGAACGACGCCCTCCTGCAGGAATTCCTTGTAGGATTCGCACTGCAGTTCAATGAGGTTGGGTGGCTCGGTGATTTCCTTGAGTTTTCCGAAGTAGATACGATCAGACATGGGTGCGGGTTGGTTGGTTGTGCGCGGGGCGCTGGCCTAATTTCCGCGATACGCCGCGACGACAGAATCCGACAGGCAAAATAACCCCGCCTGGGCCAAGGCAGTGCGATGGCACTGCTCGGACACAGGGCAGGGTGTCAAGCGTTGGACAATGGTTCGACGGGTATCCCGGGAAAGACCTTTCACTATGGGTGGCTTCCGGCCGGGGTGCAAGAAAAATATTTTCCCCACCCCGGACCGGCAGCAGATTACTTGATTTCGACCTTAGCGCCTGACGCTTCGATCTTTTTCTTGATCTCTTCGGCTTCCTCCTTGGTGACCCCTTCTTTCAGGGCTTTCGGAGCACCCTCGACGAGGGCCTTGGCTTCGGCCAGACCCAGTCCAGGCACGGCGGCACGGACCTCTTTGATGACCGCAATTTTGTTGGTGCCACCTGAGGCGAGGATGACGTCGAAGGATGTCTTCTCCTCCGCGGGGGCGGCGGCTCCGCCAGCGGCGGGTGCGGCGACAGCGGCCACCGGCGCGGCGGCGCTGACTCCCCATTTTTCCTCGAGGGCTTTGACGAGTTCGGACACTTCCAGAACGGACAGGCCGCTCAGTTGGTCCACGATTGTATCGATGTTTGCCATACTTTTCTATCCAGCCGCCGCTTTAGGTTTCTTCGGCGGCATGCTTCCTTGGTTATGGTGTTGTCGCACGCCGGAGCTCCGGCGAATTTGAGGCGGACAGCCGTCCGGCCGACAAGGAACCGTTCATATTTGGTTTCTTCCCACACGGCCGCAAAGCGGTCGCGGGGAAAATTTTCAGGCCGCTCCTCCCGAGGCGTCGACCTTGGCTTTGAGCACGCGTGCGAGGCTCGCGCCCGGCTCGTTGAGGGTGCGCACCAGCTTGCTGGCCGGCGCGTTGAACACGCCGAGCAACTGCGCCTGCAAAACGGGCAGCGGGGGTAGGTCGGCCATGGCCTGGACCTGCTCGGCGGAGAGGATCGCATTGTCGAGGATCCCTGCCTTGAAGGCCGGGCGCTTGAACTCGGCGGCGAACGTCTTTACCACCTTGGCCGCCGCGCAGATATCCTGCTCGCCGGTAATAATGGCCGTCTGGCCGCTGAGCGAAGCTGAGATGTCGGGCAGGCCGATTTCGGTCGCCGCGATCTTGAGCATGGTGTTCTTCACCACATGGCATTCGGCGCCGACAGCCACGAGCCGTGTGCGCAGTTCCGCGAATTCATCCACCTTCAGGCCGGTGTAGTCGGCCACCAGCAGGAACGGCGAGGCGTCGAGCTGGTCCTTGAGATCTTTGACGATATTGGCTTTTTCGGGGCGCATGGCGGTTAGTTCTTGTTGAGGTTGGAGATGTCGAGCGCGACGCCCGGAGTGACCGTCGCGGCGAGCGTGACGCTCTCGATGAAGACGCCCTTCGCGGTCGGAGGTCGCGATTTGGCCACCGCATCCATGACGACGCCGGCGTTCTGCATGAGGGCGTCCTCGCTGAACGAAAATTTGCCGACGGGCACCGCGATGTTGCCGTTTTTGTCGAGTTTGAACTCCACGCGTCCGGCCTTCACCTCGGCCACGGCCTTGGCCGTGTCGTCGGTCACCGTGCCGGTCTTGGGATTGGGCATGAGGCCCCGTGGTCCGAGCACCTTACCGAGCTTGCGGACTTCCGCCATGGCGGCCGGTGTGGCCACCGCGACATCGAAATCGGAGAATCCCTCGAGGCATTTTTTGATCATGTCCTCGAAGCCAACCATTTCAGCCCCGGCGGCCTTGGCCGCTTCGGCGGCTGCGCCGGTGGCGAAGACCAGCACGCGGACCGTTTTTCCGCTGCCGTGCGGGAGAGGGCAGGTGCCGCGGACCATCTGGTCGGACTGCTTCGGATCGACCCCCAAGTGCATCGAGAGGGTGACCGTCATGTCGTATTTGGCCGGGGGCATGCCCTTGAGGACTTTGATCGCCTCGGCCAGAGGGTATTTGCGCAGGGGATCGACCGACTTTCTGGCCGCCTCGTAACGTTTACTTCTTTTATTTGCCATGTTGTTTTGCAGTGCGAGCGTCCGCTGAGGCGGACTCCTGCGGTTGGGCGTCCCGCCGAGGCGGGGCGCGGGTTGAAAAATTATGCTTCGATCTCCACGCCCATCTGACGCGCGGTTCCAGCGATGATCTTCATCGCGGCCTCGTCGTCACGGGCGTTCAAGTCCTTCATTTTGATTTTGACAATCTCGAGCAACTGCTTGCGGTTGAGTTTGCCGACTTTTATCTTATTTGGTTCCTTCGAGCCCGCAGCGATGCCGGCCATCTTTTTGATTAGCACCGAAGCCGGGGGTGATTTGGTGATGAAGGTGAAGGATTTGTCTTTGTAGACGGTAATGACCACCGGAAGGATGTCGCCGGCCTGCTTCTGCGTGGCCGCGTTGAACTCCTTGCAGAACGCCATGATATTGACACCTTTTTGTCCGAGCGCCGGGCCTACCGGGGGCGCCGGGTTGGCCTGACCCGCGGGGATCTGCAGCTTGATGGTTCCGATAATTTCTTTTGCCATAAAATTTGCTCCTTATTCTTCGCGGTCGACTTGCCAGTACTCCAACTCGACCGGTGTTTCGCGTCCGAAAATGGTGACGGAGACACGCAATTTTCCTTTGTCCGGATCGACCTCCTCGACCACGCCCGTCTGGCTCTGGAAGGGTCCGTCGGCCACCTTCACTTTTTCGCCGACTTGGAAGGAAACTTTCGGCTTCACCGTGTCCACGCGCTCCTGGATCTGAGCGAGCATGCTCTCCACCTCGCGCGGGCGCATCGGCGTCGGGCGGTCCTTCGTGCCGGCGAAGCCAATCACGCCGGGCGTGTCCTTGACGAAATACCACGTGCGATCCATCAGGCCGCCGTCCTCGGTGAGGAGGTGCATGTTGGCGATGATGTAGCCGGGGAAGAACTTCCTCGTGGTCTCGCTTTTCTTGCCCTGCTTGATCTCCTGCACGCGTTCGGTCGGGATGAGCACGTTGAAGACCAGATCGCCCATCTCCTCGGTCTTCAACCGCTTGAGGATGCTGTCGTAGACTTTTTTCTCCTGCCCGGAGAGAACCTGTACCACGAACCATTGGTCGCGCGGGGCAGGAATGCGTAGTGATGTGGTCGACATGGGAGAGTGCTTACGGGCGGGTTAGCCAGCCAACCACGTTGACCAGCATGAGATCGAAGAACGCGATGTATCCGCCGACGATCGACATCGCGACAACGACAACCACCGTCGAGTCGGACAGCTCCTTGTAGCGGCGGAATCCCTTCTCC
>JBAXCT010000080.1:0-8566 GCA_037141375.1 Chthoniobacterales bacterium
CTCATCCGGTTCGCACCCGAGCACGATTTTGTCATGCGCACCATCACGCGGCGCGAAGCCAATGGGCTGCCGCTCATGTCGGCCGAGATGGTCATCGCCGGGAAGGATACACGCGCGCAATTTCCGCTGGCCGCCGAGTACCCGATGCACTTCCGCAAAACGTATTTTCCCGGGCGTCTGCGCGGCGAGCCTTCAGCCGAATTCGCCAACCAGCAGCGGGCCTCGGATATTCTTGGCGCGCCGCCGCCGATCGGGTGGACGAAGGACAGCTTTCGTTCCTGCTTCGTGCCGGGCAAACCCTACTCGCGCCTCACGCCGTTCGGCATCGAGCCGATGGAAAACAACGTGGCCGTGGCCGAAGAGATCGATCTGGCCAAGGCCATCGGTCTGTGGTGGCTGTGCAATCAGGCCTTCGGTCAGTTGCAGAAGCTGCATACTGCCGGGATAGCTCACGGCGACATGGAGTTGCACAACATTGCCGTAGCTCCGGCTCCGGCCGAGGCGGTGCTCATCGACTTCGAACTCGCCAAGCGGCAGAAGGACATGGAACCCGTGGCTTGGGAGAAGGCGACCCGCGCCGATATGACCGAGTTGCTCAAGGAGGCTGTCTTTCTCCAGTGCGCGCTCGGCCGTCAGCCCGGGGCGCTGGCCGATCTGGCCATGGAGCGCATCGCGGAACTATTTGCTTCCCCCGGTCGCTTCGAGCGCACCATCCGCCGCCAGGCCTCCGTGTAGCCCGCGGGATGGCGGGCGCGCACAGCGCGCTACTCCATCACGCTATTGAACCAGTTCTGGTAGCGATCGTCCCTTGCCTGCCGCCGCATGTATTGGTGGTTTTGGAATTTGTTCCAGCTCTGGTTGCGTTGGCGAAGGTTGCGTTGCAGTCGGTAGGTCGGATCCTGATAAGGATCCTTCGCGCAACCCGCCAGTCCGCAGAGGGCGGCGAGCAAGCCGAGCAGGGCGAGGCGTGATAGCATGGGCAGAATTCTAGCGGACCCCGGCAGCCTTTGTGAAGTCCAGCGAGGCGAGGCGACGGGCCGCCTCCTCCGCGCGTTCGCGGCTGTTGAAGGCCGAGATACGGAAGTAACCCTCGCCGGCCGCGCCGAATCCGCTGCCCGGCGTGGTCACGATGTTGGCCTCGTGCAAGAGGAAGTCGAACATGGTCCAACTGGCGACACCCTCCGGTCCACGCACCCAGATGTAGGGCGCGTCGACCCCGCCGAAGACTTGCAATCCCGCACCGCTCACCGCCTCGCGCAGGATTCGCGCGTTCTCCATGTAGAAATCGACCAGCGCATCGACCTGCTGGCGTCCCTGCGGCGAGTAGATCGCCTCGGCCGCGCGCTGCACGGGATAGGACACACCGTTGAATTTCGTCGTGTGGTTGCGCAGCCAGAGGGGATGGATCGGCTTGCTCTCTCCGCCGCGGGTTTTGGCGTGGAGTGACTTCGGCACCACGGTGAAAGCGCAGCGCAGGCCGGTGAACCCGCCGTTCTTGGAAAAACTGCGGAACTCGATCGCGCACTCGCGCGCGCCGTCGATCTCGTAAATGGAATGCGGCACGCCCGGCGTGCGCACGTAGGCCTCGTAGGCTGCGTCGAAAAGAATGATCGCCTTGTGCTTCCGCGCGTAATCGACCCACGCGGCGAGCTGCTCGCGCGTGGCCACTGCACCCGTCGGGTTATTCGGATAGCAGAGGTAGATGAGGTCGACGGCTTCCTTCGGGATGGACGGCACAAATCCGTTCTCCGCCGTGCAGGGGAGATAGACGAGCCCGTCAAACGCCCCGCTCTCGTCCGCATCACCCGTGTTGCCAACCATGACGTTCGTGTCGACGTAGACCGGGTAGACCGGGTCGGTGATGGCCACACGGTTGCCGGGGCCGAAGATATCTAGGATGTTGCCGCAGTCGCACTTCGAGCCGTCGGACACAAAGATTTCGTCGTCCTCGATCTCCAGTCCGCGATCGCGGAAGTCGTGCTGCGCGATGGCATGGCGCAGGAAATCGTAGCCCTGCTCCGGACCGTAGCCGCGGAAGGTGTCGCGCGAGGCCATCTCGTCCACCGCGTGGTGCAGCGCCTCGATGCAGGCGGCAGGCAGGGGTTCGGTCACATCCCCGATGCCGCAGCGGATGATCTTCGCCGACGCGTCAGGATGCGCCTCGCCGAAGGCTTTGACGCGCCGCGCGATCTCGGGAAAGAGGTAGCCGGCTTTGAGTTTGAAATAGTTTTCGTTGAGGTAGGCCATGGGAAAAGAAGGGGGAGTTTAGATTTCCGGAGGGCGAAGTCAAAGACCCCGATCGAGGTCGAGTTGACGGACAAGTTTAGCGGGGATGGCACGCATGTGGGAGTCGCGATGGACCAGGACAGCATCGCGGCTTCGCGCGGACGAGGCGATCAGCGCGTCGACCAAAGGCAACCGGGCCGCGGCCGCGCGGCTGATCCGGTCGGATTCCTCCGCGACCCGTTCGTCCACGGCAATGATCGCATCAACCACTTGCTTGTAATGGCCCGCCAATTCCGCGATTTCCGGTTCTTTGGCCCCCAGCTCGCGGAGCCGGCGGGCGAATTCTGGCAAGGAAACGCTGCATAAAAAAATGTCCTCGTCCTCGTTGTCGAAGAGTTCCTGGACGCGCTCGGCACCTTTTTCCCGTCGGCAATGCGCGAGCAGGGCCGAGGTATCGAGCAAATGGGCCATGCCTCAACCTTCCGCTGCGCGCTCCGCCACCAGCTCCGCCACCGAGTCCCGACGGGGCGACCATTTCTTGCCCCGACCCATAAGTTGCCGTGCCAACTCACCACGCCTGGGGATGACCCGAACGCGGATTTCCGAGTCGCTGACGCTCTCCCAATCCAGCTTGCATCCCGGCGTAACACTGTGACGCCGGGAAAGCTCCGCTGGTATGGTCACCATGTTTTTCGTGGTAACAGTCGTTTGCATGGGAAAAATCTATTCCATGAAATTGCTCCGGTCAATGACCGGGGGCCGGCCTCGCCTCTTCGCCGAGCACTGCAGCCACGGCGCGCTGAAAGACTTTTTCGTCGGGCGCGATGCCGGTCCATTGCTCGAAGATCTGCATGGCCAGCTGCACGATCATTTCCACACCGTCGACGATGCGGCAACCGCGGTCGCGCTCGGCCACGGGGCGACCGAGCATGCCGGACATTTGCTTTTGGGGAGGAATCATGAAGCGACTTTAGGGCTGTCGACCGTCCACGGGGAGAATGTTGCGACGATGCGCGAATTTCGGGTTGCCTGCGCCTTTCTCCCCTGCACCGAACCCGGCGTGTCTTGCCGTCGCCCGGTAGCTTGCCGATTCCTTAAGCAAGCCAACCAACGGATGAAGGTCGGCCGACCGGCAGCGGGGTCACTTCCGCGCCAGCAAGGGATTGACGACCTCGAGGAAGTCGAACTGGCGAAAGTCGGTATCCGCCGTGTAGAGGCGGCGCACGCCGTGTTCGCGGAGGATGGCGGCGATGTGGGCGTCTGGAACCAGATTGCCCGCGGCGTTCACCCCGGCTGTCGCTTGCCGGTAGTCGTCCGGGTAAGTCTCCGTCTCGGTGACGACTCTGGTTCTGGGCAGGGCGAGCAACTTTTCCACATTGGCCCACGCCACGCGCGGAGACAAAGGCTTGGCGAAGATGGCATGGTGGGTGGCGATGCGCTGGTAGGCCATCAGCACCGGCCATGTCAGGCAAAGGATGTCCGGATCGGCCGCGCGCCCTTCGAGAAAAACTTTGGCCGCTTTGTGCCATTCGGAAGATTCATCCGAGGCATAGAGCAGGATATGCGCGTCGAGGGAATAGCTCATCGTCCTTCCATCGCGCGGTAGACCGCCTCCTTGTCGCCTAGGTCGATTTTGGCGCGCATCGCTTGCGACGACCAGAGCAGTTTGGCCGCCGGTCGGGGCGCGCGGTGCCGCGCGGCGAGGGCGTCGGCCAGCAAACGCGAGGCCAGAGCCCCGAGCGACCCGCCCTCCTTCTCGCGCAAGCGCTTCAGATCCCGCAGCACCGGATCGGATAGGTTGATGGTGGCACGCATGATGCGTGATGTTAAAACAAAAAACATCTGATGTCAAAATGGGTCGATCGTCCTGCCAGGACGGGGGGTGGAAAAAGAAAAAGTCCGGGGCGAGGGCCCCGGACTTTTCCGTGTGAATCGTGAGCGGATTTTCTACGCGCCCTTGGCGGCGAGATAGTTTTTCTCGGCTTGGTCCCAGTTGACCACGCTCCACCATGCTTTAAGATAATCGGGGCGGCGGTTCTGGTAATTGAGATAGTAGGCGTGTTCCCAGACGTCGCAGCCGATGACCGGGGTGCCTTCCACGCCGGCGATGGCTTTGCCCATGAGCGGGCTGTCTTGGTTGGCGGTGGAGACAACTTCGAGTTCGCCTGCTTTGTTCACGACGAGCCAGGCCCAACCGCTGCCGAAGCGGGTGGCCCCCGCTTTTTCGAAGGCTTCCTTGAAGGCGTCGAAGCTACCGAACTTCGCGTCGATGGCCGCAGCCAGCTGGCCCTTCGGTGCTCCACCGGCGTTCGGGCCCATGATGGTCCAGAAAAAGGTGTGGTTGGCGTGTCCGCCCGCGTTGTTGCGCAGCACGGTGCGGATAGCCTCGGGCACGGCCGCGAGGTCGGCGATGAGTTCGTCGACCGGCTTGGCGGCGAGTTCGGCGTGGTCCTTCAGCGCGTTGTTCGCGTTGGTGATATACGCCTGGTGATGTTTGTCGTGGTGGATTTCCATCGTGCGCGCGTCGATGTGCGGTTCGAGCGCGTTGTTCGCGTAGGAAAGGGACGGGAGTTCATATGCCATAGGGGCATAGCATTATCTGGTGCCTAACTTCTCCGCAAGCACCGGAGGGCTCAGGTCGATTCCTCGAGCGTCCCGTCTCTGATGTGCAGGACGCGATCCCCCCGGGCGGCCACGCTGGCATCATGCGTGACAGCCAGCAGGGTGGTGCCCTGTGCTCGGGCTAAGCCGAGGAGCAGATCGATGATTTCGCCGCCGGTGCGCGAGTCCAGATTGCCTGTGGGCTCGTCGGCAAAGAGCATGCTCGGCCCGTTGGCCAGCGCCCTGGCGATGGCCACCCGCTGCTGCTCGCCACCGCTCAACTCGGACGGCAGGTGACCGGCGCGAGGGCCGAGCCCAACCTGATCGAGCAAATCCGCAGCACGGGCGCGGTCCGCCTGGCCGCCGATCATGCCCGGCAGGGCCACATTCTCCAGCGCGGTGAGCTCTGGCAGCAGCATGTAGCTTTGGAAAACGAAGCCCATGCGTCCGTTGCGCACCGCGGCCTGGCGTGCGGCCGACATGCCGTAGAGAGACTCGCCCTCGAAATACACCTCCCCGCGGGTGGGACGCTCCAGGCCGGCCAGCGTGTAAAGCAAAGTGCTCTTGCCCGCGCCCGAGGCTCCGCAGAGAAAAACCGTCTCGCCCTTCTGCACGGAGAGATCAACGCCGCGGAGGATATCGAGGGTCGAGGCGCCGAGCCGGAATGCTTTGTGCAGGCTGCGGGCCTGCAAGTGGGGTTGATCCGCCATCCGCGCGTGGTCAGACCGCCGGCGGCGCAGTGTGGCGGATGTCCTCCGCCGACGTGGCGAACACCGCATCCTCCGCGATGTTGGTCGCATGGTCGCCGACGCGCTCGATGTAGCGCGCGATGAAAATGAGGTCGAGGTAGTCGTGGATGCGCGAGGTGTCGGCGGTCATGCGCGCGGTGAGATCGTTGATCGCCCCGTGATGCATGCCGTCCAGCTCGCGGTCGCGCGGCTTGACCGCGCGCGCCAACTCCTCGTCGCGGTCGGCGAAGCTGCGCACGCTCGAGCGGAACATGTCGATCGCCATGCGGAACATCGGTTCGAGGGCCGCCGTCTCGGGCAGGGAAGGGGATAGATTCAGCCGGCGCGCGCGCCGGGCGATGTTCACCGCCTGGTCGGCAACCCGCTCGAGGTTGCCGCTGACCTTCATGGCCGAGACCACCTCGCGCAGATCCTTGGCCATCGGCTGGAACCGCACCATGATCTCGACGCCATCGCCGTCGATGCTCTTCTCCAGCGCGTCGATTTCTGCATCGTCGGCGATGACGCTGTTGCAGGCGTCGAGGTCGCGTGAAAAAAGACCCTCGGCCGCGCGGTTCAGCACGCGCTCGGTCAGGCTGGCCATCATGAGCACATCGTTGCGCAGCGACTCGAGGCCCTGGTCGAATTTGGCCAGAATGTGGCGTGGGCTGTCGTCTGGCATGACGGGAAATTAGGCTTGGTGGCGTGCGTGGCGCAAGCCGCGTTGCTCAAAAAATAGCGGCCTCCAGACGCGCGCGCAGCTCGGTGACCGGGATGCGCTCCTGCTGCATCGAGTCGCGGTGACGAAGCGTGACGGTGTCCTGCTTCTCCGGTCCGTTCTCGCCGATCGTGTCGAAATCGACCGTCACGCAGAACGGTGTGCCGATTTCGTCCTGGCGGCGGTAGCGGCGCCCGATTGCCCCGGCCTCGTCGTAAAAAGTCATCATGTGCGGACGAAGCGCGACGGCGATGGCGCGCGCCTTCTCGACCAGCGCGGGCTTGTTCTTGAGCAGTGGGAAGACGCCGCATTTGACCGGGGCCATGCGCGGGTGGAAGCGCAGCACTGTGCGCACCTCCTTCTGGCCCTTGTCGTCTGTCACCTCCTCCTCGTCGAAGGCCTCGCAGAGCAGCGCGAGGGTCGTGCGGTCCACGCCGGCGCTGGGTTCGACGACATGGGGCACGAATTTTTCTTTTTTCTCCTCGTCGAAATATTCGAGCGGCTTCCCGCTGTGCTCCATGTGCTTCGAGAGGTCGTAGTCGGTGCGGTAGGCGATACCTTCCAGCTCGCTCACTCCGAAGGGGAAATCGTATTCCAGATCATAGGTCTTTTTGGAGTAGAAGGCGCGCTCACCATCGGGGATGTCGTTGATCCTGATCTTTGCGCGAGGGATGCCGATGTCCTCGTAAAATTTCAACCGCTCCTCGAGCCAGTAGTCGGTGAGAGCGAGGCCGTCCTCCGCGCGGCAGAAATATTCGACCTCCATCTGCTCGAACTCGCGCGAGCGGAACGTGTAGTTGCGCGGGTTGATCTCGTTGCGGAAGGCTTTGCCGATCTGCGCGATGCCGAACGGCAGCTTTTTGCGCGAGGTCTCGAGGATGTTCTTGAACTGCACGAACATGGCCTGGGCTGTCTCTGGCCGCAGGTAGACGAGATTCTCGTCGGTCTCTACGGGGCCGGCGTGGCTCTTGAACATGAGGTTGAAGGCGCGCGGCTCGGTCAGGTCGCGCCCGCCGCAGTTCGGGCAGTAAGGCACATCGTCCTTGCGAGGCAGCTGGTCCGCGCGGTGCCGCGACTTGCAGGTTTTGCAGTCGACCATCGGATCGCTAAAGGTCTCCTCGTGCCCGCTGGCCCGCCAGACCGCGCGGTTCATGATGATCGAGCCGTCCATGCCGACCATATCCTCGCGCTCGTGCACCATGCGGCGCCACCAGTAGTCCTTGAGGTTGCGCTTCAGCTCCACGCCCATCGGGCCGTAGTCCCAAAACCCGTTGAGCCCGCCGTAGATTTCGGAGGACTGGAACACGAAACCGCGCCTCTTGCAGAGGCTCACGATTTTTTCCATGCGATGTTGCTGAGCGTCTTTGGCCATGAACGGAGAAACCTAGCGGGGCTCCCGCCGCGCGACACGCGCAAAATCGGGTCAGAGCGGCTTGAGCCCTGCCTCGATCTCCCGGCGGCGCGGTTCGAGGAACGGTGGCAGGGCGAGCGTTTGCCCGAGCGATTCAGCCGGTTCGTCCGCCGCGAAACCGGGCTCGTCGGTGGCGATCTCGATGAGAATTCCGTTGGGTTCGCGAAAATAGAGGCTGCGGAAATAGAAGCGGTCGACGGGTCCACTGTTCGGCAGGCCCGCCTCGATCAGTCGCTGCGCCCAGGCGCCGTAGTCCGCCTGCGTGGTGCGCAGTGCGAGGTGGTGCACGCCACCGGATCCTTGGTGCGCCATGGGTTGCCCGGGTTCTGCCGCCAAATGGATCTCTCTGCCTGCGTCAACGCACGCTCCGGCCCGGTAGACCTGCACATCGCGCCCGCTTTCTTGGTAGGTGCGCACGAGCTGCATGCCGAGCACCCCGCAAAAAATACGCTCTGTGCGCTCGGGCTTGGGTACGCTCAAGACCAAAGGCCCGAGGCCGCGTATCTGATGCTGCTCGGGCACCGGCCCGCCGCGCCATGGATACTTTTCGCTCTCGGCGTCGTCGGCCACGAAAGAAAGTCGCTGGCCCTCGGGATCCTCGAAATCCAGCGACGGGCGGTTGTCACGCTCGATGATTTCCTTCGTCGCGAGGCCCGCCTCCCGCAATCGCTGTTTCCACCACTCGAGGGCCGCGACGCCGTCCACCCGCAGTCCCGTCCGCACGATGCTCGATGTGCCGCGCGATTCCGGCGCGGCGGGCCAATCGAAGAACGTGAGGTCGCTGCCCGGCGTGCCCGCGCCGTCGGCGTAGAAAAGATGGTAGGCCGAGACGTCGTCTTGATTGACCGTTTTCTTGACCAGCCGCATGCCGAGCAAGCCCGT
>JBAXCT010000081.1:0-8329 GCA_037141375.1 Chthoniobacterales bacterium
ACCTGCTCGCCCGGCGAAATCCAGTTCGTGGGAGCTGGCGCCGGCTCAATCGACACGCGATCCGCCAGTCCGGCTGAAGCAACGACGGCCCGCAGGCGGTCGCGCACCATCTCCTCCGTCATGCCCTCGATCACGCGCACCTCGATGCAGGCGCGCAGCTCTGGAGGGTGCGCGAAGGGGATCATGCCACCCTCGACCATCGTCGCCACGTTGAGCGTCGGCCGCGTCCCGTCGACGGGGTGGACCCATTCCGCGAAGGGATCACTCCCGAGCAGAGCGTCGAGCGCCTTCACAAAGGCATAGGAAGCCCGTCTCTCGCGCGGCACGAGCATGCCAGAATGTCCTGGCTCGCCGCGGGCGCTGAGCCAGGACACGCAATGACCGCGCTGGGCGACGAACAGGCGCTCCCAGGACTTCTCCCCGGCCCCGCTGGGCTCCGTCATGGCGGCCCCATCTGCGACGAGCAGCCCCTCGGCGGCCAGCCACTCCATGCCGTAGGCCGAGCCGTTCTCCTCATCGGCGGAAAATATCAGCGTCAGGGTGCCGCTCGGTTCGGGCGCGCGTGCGATCCGCTGAGCAGCAAACAGCATGGCGGCGATCGAGGCTTTCATATCCGCCGCGCCGAGACCGTAGAGCCGCCCATCGACCTCCTCCAGCTTGAAGGGATCCGTCCGCCATGCAGCGATGTCGCCTGGCGGAACGGTGTCCATGTGCGCGGCCAGCATCAGTTTCGGCGCACCGGAACCGATGGTAATGATCAGGTTCGGGCGGTGCGGCACGCGGGCGTGCAGTTTAGGCTGCGGCAGCCCGAGCTCCGTCGCCTTGCGCAGAATGAGCTTTGCCACCGCAGTCTCGTCGCCGGGCGGATTGGGCGAGCGTGCCGCCACCAGTTCGGCAAGGAACGCAATTGCTTCTCGGTGACGGTTGGTGGTCATGGGTCCAGGTCTCCCCTAGTGGTGGTCGCGTCCGCTGCCGGCGTTGCCGGTACAGAAGCATCAGGCTCTATCATGCAGCGGTACCGGTGGCCGTCCTGCAAATCGCGCCACGGAGGCATGGCTTCACACTCAGGGCCGATCTTGCGCGGGCAGCGGGGGTGAAACGGACACCCCTCCGGCCGCAGCAGCAGCGATGGTGCGGGATCATCGGCAGTCCGGGTCGCCGCAACCGGGTTGAGGCCACGGGCGGCTGACATCAGCATCTGCGTATAGGGATGCCGGGGCTCTTCGAAGACGCGGGCCGCCGGCCCGTACTCGACGATCTCGCCGAGATACATGACCGCGATGGTGTCCGAGATGTAGCGTACCACAGCGAGGTCGTGCGAGATGAAGAGATAAGAGGTATCCTGGCGATCCTGGAGCTCGATCAGAAGTTCAAGAATGGTCGACTGAATCGAGACGTCGAGTGCCGAGGTGGGCTCATCGCACAACACGAGCTTTGGCTCGCCCATGAATGCGCGCGCGATGGCTACGCGTTGCTTCTGGCCGCCCGAGAGTTCACCCGGAAGGGCGTCGAGCAGGCGACGATCGAGGCGCACGGCGTCGACGGCCGCAGCAGCGAGCGTATCGGCCTCCCTAGCCGTGACGCCGCGGAGGCGGCGTGCAGCGCGGCGCAGGATCGAGCCCACGCGGTGCCGCGGGTTGAGCGTCGAATCCGGGTTCTGGAACACCATCTGGATTGCGCGCCGCTGTTCGTCGCGCCGCGCCTCGACAGACGGCGCGAGTTCCTCCGCCTCGAACCGCAGATCTCCGCGGTCCGCAGTGATGAGACCGGCGACGACCCGCGCGGTCGTGGTCTTTCCCGAACCAGACTCACCCACGATGCCAAGCACGCTGCGGGCCGGGAGTGCCAAGGATACGTCCCGGATGGCGTCAACGCGGCGGCCTCCGGAGTGATAACTTTTGCCAAGGGACCGCGCGTCAAGAAGAATACGCGGCGGCGGCCTCTCCCGTCGCGGCCGCACCGCACCCAGGGGGATGCGCGAGGAGAGCAGACTGCGGGTGTATTCGTGGGTGGGTTGATTGAGAACGTCACCTGCCGGCCCCATCTCGATCAAACGTCCGCGATGCATCACGCCGACCCGGTCACAGATCTGGGAGATGATGGATATGTTATGGCTGATGAATAGTATTCCGGCCGATATGCGTTCGCGCAGATCTCTGAACAGTTCCAGAATCCCAGCCTCGACGCTGACATCGAGGCCTGTTGTCGGCTCGTCGAGGATGAGCAGGTCAGGCTCCATCGCCAGGGCCATGGCAATCACGATGCGCTGCTGCTGGCCACCGCTGAACTGATGCGGATAGCGGTCATAAGCCTCGCCCGGATCCGCGATCTGAACTGCCCCCAAAATATCCAGGGTACGCCTGCGCATCGCGTCACGGTCACGCTCTCCGCGAACTGCGAACACTTCCTCGATCTGCTTCCCGATCCGCATCGACGGATTTAACGCACCGGCTGGATCCTGGTAGACCATGGCGATGCGCTGCCCTCGGGCGTGGCGCAGCGCGCTGCCCTCCAGCTGCGCCAGATCCGTCCCGAAGAAGCGCAGCGCACCGCCGGCGATATGACCGCTATCGGGAAGGTGGCGCACGACGGCAAGGCCCAGGGAGCTCTTGCCCGAACCCGATTCGCCGACCAGCCCGAGCACCTCGCGCCGATCGAGCAGGAACGAAACGCCGTCCACGGCGCGGATCTGGCCATAGGGCGTGTCGTAGGCGACGGTCAGCCCCTCCACCTCCAGGATGGGACGTTCTGCATTCATCCCTTGAGGCCTTCTGCCACGAGGTTGACCGCTATGACCAGCGAGGCGATCGCCAGCGCGGGGAACAATACGATCCAAGGGGCGATGCGATAGTACTGCCGGCCCTCCGCGATCATCAGGCCCCAGTCGGGAGTAGGAGGCTGGATGCCGAGCCCCAGGAAGGAGAGCGTCGCCACGGTGAATATCGCCAGCGCGAGCCGCACCGTGAACTCGACGACGATTGTCCCGGACATGTTCGGCAACATTTCGACAGCCATGATATACAAGGCACTCTCACCGCGGAGCCGTGCCGCCGCCACGTATTCCCTGCGGCGTAACCCCAGCGCGGCAGCGCGCACCACGCGCGCATTGTAGGGCGCGAAGGCGAAGGCTACCACGAGGATGACATTGAACTGAGACGGGCCGAGGACAGCGATGATCAGGAGCGCAACCACGATAAGCGGAAACGCCATCAGGACGTCCATCAGGCGCATCGCCACCTCTTCCGTCCATCCCCCGAAATAAGCGGCGACAAGGCCAATCACCGTGCCGCTGAACACGCCGAGTATGGCGGCACAGGACGAGACGAACAGCACGCTTTGGCTGCCTGCCAGGACGCGGCTCAAGACGTCACGGCCGAGATTGTCCGCCCCCAGCCAATGCGCGCCGGAGGGCGGCGAGAGCTTTGACAAGAGCTGCACTTCCGTAGGACCGTAGGGGGCGAGCCGGCCGCCCACGAGCGCCATCGCGATCCAGAACACGAGGATCGCCAGCCCGATGACGAAGGATGGACTTCGCAATGTGTTGGGCGGCAGGAAACCTGCCACGCGGCGGCTAGGCACCGACCGCGTGGCCGCCTCGCCGCCCTCCGGTGTCTGCCGGGGGGTCATGGCGCGACCCGGCCCGTGCCGACCCGGACCACGGGGTTCAGCAACCCATAGGCCAGATCGGCCACGAGGTTGCTGACGATGAGGATGGCTGCCAGCACCAGCACCACTGCTTCCAGCAGCGGCACATCCTGTCCGAGGGCTGCCTGCAGCAGAAGCTGGCCTATTCCGGGGTAATTAAAGACATTCTCTACCACCACGAGCCCGCCGACTAACCAGGAGATCTGGTTCGCTATCACGGTGACGGCAGGCAGCAACGCGTTCGGAAGGGCGTGGCGCAGTACCACGGCGGCTGGCGCGATCCCTTTCAACGTGGCGGTGCGAACGTAACCCCGCCCAAGCTCCTCCACCATGCTTGCCCGCACCATCCGGGAGAGATAGCCGAACAGCACGAGGCCCAGCGCTGTTGCGGGCAGCAACAGTGCGGAAATCATTGTCAGGAACCCATCAGAGGAGCTGATCCGTGCGGAAGCCGGCAGCACCCCGAGCCACAGGCTGAACACCAGGATCAGGAACATGCTACTGACGAATTCCGGAATCGCAGTCAAGCCCATGCCCGCGAGAGTGATCGCGTGGTCCGTGAGGCGCCCTCGCCGCTGTGCTGCAATCACACCGGCAAGGATCGACAGCGGCACAACGATCAACAGGCTAACGGCTGCCAGAAGCACCGAGTTGATCATCCGGCTGGCAAGCAGGGGGCCGATCGGGACATGCAGGCGCCATGATTGCCCCCAGTCGCCCGCCGCGAGGCCGTTCGCCCACTCCCAATAGCGCGTGAGGAACGGCCGCTCGAGGCCGAGCTGCTGACGAATGATTTGCATGTCGGCCTCGCTGGCAAAAGGCCCCAGCATCAACCGCGCGATATCGCCCGGCAAGACCTCCACGATGGCAAAGATCGCGGCGGAGACAGCGACCAGAGTTGCCGCGGCGACAATGATGCGCCGCGGCAAGTATTTGTAGATCGGGCTTACCAATCGCGGCCTCCGTCGCAGACAGTAAGATAGTAGGATAACGCATCAAGCAAGCCAAACACTCCTCAGGTTGAGGAAGTCGGTCGGCTCGGCCGCCATGCCTTTCACGTTGTTTCGGATCGGCCTCAGCGTTTCGTAGAAGAACGCGACGATGGCCGGTGCATCGTCGTTCATGATCCCGGCGATCTGTCCTGCCAATTCGCTACGCTTCGCTTCGTCCACGGTCGCGTCGAGTTCGCTGACGAGCTTGTCGAACGCGTCATTGCACCAGTGCGGAACGTTCCACTCGGCGCCGCAGCGATAGCCAATATTCAGCAACTGCCCCGGTGAAGGCCGGTGAATCCAGGCTTCCAGCGCGAACGGCGTGGTATTCCAGTGCTGATAATACAGGTCGTCCTGCTCCACCACGAGGTTGATGCGAATGCCGGCTGGCTTCGCCATCTCCTGGACCGCCTGGGCATATTGCGGCAGGCCGAAGATCGGGTGCGTGCGCAACTCCACATCGACACCGTTCGGAAAACCCGCCTCGGCGAGAAGCTTCTTGGCGCGTTCGTAATCCTGTTTGCGTTGCTCGATCTTTACCCCTTGCGACAGCGGATATACCGGCGCGATCAGGTGATCGTTGCCCACTTGCGCATAACCGCTCCACAATTTTCCGACAAGCAGGTCCCGGTCGATGCAATAGGCAAGCGCCTGGCGAACGCGCTTGTCGTTGAAGGGCGCCTGATCGACACGCATTGCCAGCTGCGCATATGTCGAGCTGGGCGCGGAGAGCACCGTGATGCTATTTTCCTCCGGCAGCAGCGTCGCGACCGATTCGAGCGGAATGCTCTGCATCAGATCCGCCTTGCCCGTCTGTAGCGCCGCGATCTGCGCCGCGACGTCCTCGAAGAAGTCGATGCGTACGCCGTCCAGATAGGGGAGTCCGGGTTCCCAATAGCCGTCGAATTTTTCGTATTCTGCGAATTGCTTCGGCTCGTAACTCTTCAATTTGAAAGGCCCGGTGCCGATTGGATTCTTGGCAAAGTCGCCCGGCCAGTCGGCGGGCAGAATGGCGGCCTGGTAGGTATTCAAGCTGTACGGAAAGTCTCCCAACTTGCGTTCGAGTTCGAAGCGCACAGTGTGATCATCGATCTTTATGGGCTTGCCCTTTGACAGGAACGAGAAAGCCGAGCGCGCTGCCGAGGCGACCGCTGGGTCGACGAGGCGATCAAAGGTGGCGACCACGTCGTCGGCGGTGAAGTCGCGGCCGTTGTGGAATTTGACACCCTGCCGGAGCTTGACCGTCCAGTTTTGTGCATCATCGCTCGACCATTCGGTCGCGAGTTCGGGCACCACCTTGAGGTCCGGCGTCACGTGCACGAGATAGTTCACCACCGGCTGCACGGTTGCCCGGCCACCAGGGTCCTGCAACTGATGCGGGTCGATCGCGGAGGGCGCCGTCGTCGCGATACGGAGCACGCCGCCGCGCTTGATCTCTTCCGCGCTCGCCATCCGCGCCAGAAACGCGGGAGTTACGCCCGCTGCCAGCCCGGCGGCGAGCGTTCTGCGGAGAAAACCGCGCCGGTTGCTCGTGGCGGTGAGCTTATGCCACGCCATCTGATTGTCTGTTTTCTTATGCATCTTCTCTTCCTCCCTCTTTTGAACGGCGCTCAGACGCCGATCACTGTGTTTATGATTTTAGAGCAAAAGTTATCCTTCCCAAAGCAGGGGTCCCGCCAACGCCCGAGCCACCAGATGCATGTCGACATTTGCACCTGACGCCAACAGTACGACTTTCTTTCCGGCCAGTTCCGCCCGGTCTGCATAGGCGCGCGCGAGCACGGAGGCCGAGCCGGGCTCGACGAGTAGATGCCCCCACAGCAGCATGGAATGAAGTGCCGCAAGGATCTCGTCGTCAGTGACGAGCCGGCAGTCGTCGACGCGCTCAATAATTCCCTTCAGCGCACGATGTGCCGGGACCCTGCAGACGATACAGTCTGCAAAGGTCGTGATCGGACGTTCCAGCGGCCTGCGTGCGCGAAAGCTGTCGACCATGGCCGGTGCGCCAGTTGATTGAACTGCGATCACCTCGCAGCCGGGCCGCGCAGCCTTGACTGCGGTGGCCACGCCGGTGGCCAGTACGCCGCTCCCCATCGGCACGTAGACGCGGTCTGCCCCGGGGCATTGCCGGATTAGTTCCAGTCCGACCGTACCGGCGCCTTCCATTAGCGGGAGCGACTCTCCGTCATCGACGAACACCGCACAATGCGCGGCGGCGAAGTCACGCGCATGCGCCTTTGCGGCGTCGATGTCCTCGCCAATCTCGTGCACCGTGCCGCCGAGCAGCTGGATCATCCGCTTCTTGACGGCTGCACTTCCAATCGGCAGGAAAATATCCGCGCTGAGCCCCAGCATTCTCGCCGCCAAGGCCACGCCTTGGCCGTGGTTGCCGGTCGAGGAGGTGGCAGCAGACGTCTGAACCCCCTGCTCGCATGCCAGAATGACGTGGTTCAGCGCACCGCGCAGCTTGAAGCTCGCCACCGGCGACATCGTCTCTACCTTGATCGAGACCTCGGCCCCGAGTGCATCGGAGAGCGCCGGTGACTGAACGAGGGGGGTCGGGGCCAAGTATTGGGCAAGACGTGCCGCCGCCGCCTCGATACCCGTGGCGGACGGCAGTTCAAGATCGCCCCAACGCTTCCCCGTCAACTTTTGATCACTGATGCCGGTCACTTGCGTTCCTCGCCAAGAAGGTTATCGTCAATTTTTCACACTCCGGCGAAGTGAAGGGATCAAACACTGGCCAGTCAGGTTGCAAATGCCTCAATAGCTTTCCAAAAGTGACGCGAGTATACCACGATGATCGAACTCGATGAGCTGGACAGGCGCATTCTCCAGGAACTGCAGCGGGACAACCGACACTCCGCGGCCGAACTGGCGGAACTGGTCAACAGCTCTCCCCCCACCTGCTTACGCCGCGTCAAGCGTCTGCGCGACGAGGGCGTCATTATCGGCGATATCGCACTGGTCGATCCGGCTGCCATTGGCCGCCGCATGACAATGATCGTGGAGGTGACGCTGGAGCGCGACCGGCCTGACGTCATCGAGGTCTTCAAGCGGGCAGTGGCAGATTGCGAGGAGGTGTCGCTGTGTTACTACGTGACCGGCGACGTCGACTTCGTGCTGATCATTCACGCAGCGACCATGGAAGAATATGAAGGCGTGATCGATCGGATCTTCCATAAGAACGCGAACATTAAGTGGTTCAAGACCCTGATTTCGATCCGCAAGATCAAGCACTCGCACCACGTGACCGTCATCTGACCGGTTGTGTTCGGACCGGCTGCTTCCCCATGGCAGGCAGCTGCACGGGCCTGCCCATGACTTTGCACTATGACTGGATGGCCAGCATGCGCACTGGCCGTCCTGGCGAGAGCCTGCTCGCTGCGGCAACGATGGAGGCGGCGTCGATGCCGAAATGGCGGTAGAGATCGGAGATTGTCCCCGTCTGGCCAAAATGCTCCACACCCAGCGGCACCACACGGTGACCGGCGACCGACCCGAGCCAGGAAAGCGTGGCGGGGTGGCCATCTATCACCGTGATCAGGATGCAATGGGACGGGAGACGCTCGAGCAGGCTTTCGACGTGGGAGCGTGCGCTGCCGTGACCTCGGGCGCGGGCGCGGCGTGCTGCCATCCAGCCCGCGTTCAGGCGGTCCGAGGACGTCACCGCGAGGACGCCGATGTCACGG
>JBAXCT010000082.1:0-8285 GCA_037141375.1 Chthoniobacterales bacterium
GTGGGTAACCCGAGACGCGGCGTAGGCACCACAGAGAGCTGATAGGTCGCGCCCACTTCGAAAGGGGATCCGAAACGGGCGTAGTCGTAAGCGGCCAGCAGGGCGCTTACGACGACGATAGGAATGAGGGACACCCAAATCGCTTTATTTTTACGCAGCACCCACAGCGAAACCAAAACCAGAATTCCCAAGTGCGGCCTGGATGCCATGGCAAAGCTTGCGGCCAGGGACATCAGACAGGCATCTCGTTCTGAACCGTTCTCACGAAACCGGCAAAGAAAGTAGCCCCATGCACCGGAGCAGGCGACACCGCAGAGGACGGCTACGCCATAAACGGCTGGGTCCCAAAGCTGGTTCGGCAGAAGCAAGGCGAGCCCAAGTGCGAGGACCCACGCCCATTTCGGTAAAAGCGTTGACTTCATGGCGGTGCGCAAGATGCCCGCCCAAAAGATGAGCGCCAGACTTGCGAAGAAAACAGCGCTGGTTTGTGAGGAGGGAAATGCCCCGAAGAGGAGACGGACGGGAATGTAGAACAAAATTACCGGTAGCGCGGAGAAGTAGAGGTAGTAATTCCCTTTGTAGTAGCTGGCGTCAAAGAGCGAATCGATGTCCTTGCGCTCGTCGAGGTAATACGGATTGTCGAGAGTCGCCAAAGCCTCCGGTGGTTTTTGAAGCAGGCTTAGGCTGCCATGGAGAAAGCTATCGCCGAGATCCTGATAGTAGTGGCTCGAAGGAAAAGAATTGGTTGCGTAATTGCCGGCGAAAAAAGCAAACACTGCGATCGTGAAGAGCGCCGCGCTCGCCATCTTCCAATCATCCCAGGAGTCTCGTTTCAAGGGCGTCCCACCAGCGGGAGACGCCTGATGGTGTGTTTCGATTTTAGCGGAAGCCTGCACACCGTGTCTTTTCGGTTACTTTCAGATAGGAAATTGCTTTCGTTCCTCCGGGATGCTCGCTTGGAGTTCGAAGCCCGAGGCGGCTGCCCCCGTTCGCAGGACGTTGCCGAACCGGGGATTGGGAGTCAAGCGCCACCCGGCGGACTCGTCGAGCGGCGGTCTCAACTCGCGATCCGAGGGTGGGGTTTCTCCCCATAGAGACATCTTTCGGTCGAGCGTAAGTGTTCTCCATGAAGTCTGCCGCAACCCCAATGAATCCGGGCAGCGCCACCCCGAAGCAGTCGTCCGCCGGTCGGGATCCTGTCCGCCCTACCAGCGCGCCCAATCTTCCCCGTGTGCGCACCATGGGCGGAGAGCACAAGGCGAACGGAAAGAGCAACAGCGCTTGGGAGGACGCGGTGAGTGGTTGGTGGTCGCTTTGATGAGGGATTTCGGAAATATCCGGCATGGAGACCCCTTTGCCGGGAAACTTCCTTTCAATGCGGCGCGATTCGCTGTTACCTCATGGATATTGGAATCAAAATCACACGGCACACCCAAGGCTTGGCCAGGCGCCATGGAACGACGCTCCCCGATTGATCTGCCGGTCTTGGCCGCTGCGCGTATTGAGGAACTGAGCGCCTTGGTCGGGCAGTTGCTGCAGGCCCACGAGGAGACGCACCGCGTGGTCAGTCGCGAACTTCACGATAATATTGCTCAGGTTCTCGCAGCCGCGACGGCGAGACTGGCGCTGGTGGAGAAAACTGGTGATCCGGCTGCGCAAATGTCCGAGATTGGTCGTGTCCGGGCCGATCTCACCACGGCATTCGAAATGGTCGGCCGGTTTGCCCGCCATCTTCGCCCGGTCTTGCTCGACAATCGCAGCCTGCTGGCTGCGCTGGAGAAGCAGGTCAACGCGCTGCGGGATCGCACCGATATCGATTTGCGCCTGCAAGTCGATTGCCCCCAGTCCGATCTGCTCGACGGCGAGGAGCTGACCAACCTGTTCCGTGTCGCGCAGGAGGCGCTGCGCAATATCGAGCGCCACTCGCAGGCGACCAAGGCGTGGATCAGGTTGGAGACGAATGAGGGTGGTGTACGGTTGGAAATTAAGGACAACGGCCAATCCTTCACCGCACATGATGTCAGCCTCTCGCAGAAAGACGGCCGTCTCGGTTTGCTCGGCATGCGCGAGCGGATGCAGGGGATGGGGGGCAAGTTGCGGATCGATGCAGAGCCGGGGCAGGGCACCAAGGTCGTGGCGGAGGTTCCCGGGAAGCGTGCAGCCAAAAGCAAAAAGAAGCCGACCAAGTGAAGTCGATCTCCGTGCTTCTTGTCGACGACCACGCCATGGTGCGGGAGGCTCTGGCCGCTGTCATCAACGCGGAATGCGACCTGCAGATTGTCGGTCAGGCATCCAATGGGCGCGAGGGTTGCGAGAAGGCGGTCAAGCTCAAGCCGCAGGTGGTCTTGCTCGATGTTTCCATGCCGGACTTCGGGGGTATCGAGGCGGCGCAGCGTATCCGCGCATCGGTCAAGGACGTTGGCATTATCATGCTCACCGCGCACGAAGAGGACCCCTATGTGGAGCGCGCGTTGGAGGCGAGGGTAGATGGGTACCTTTCAAAAAAGTCGGCCGCAGCCACACTGCCCCAGGCCATCCGGGATGTAGCCTCCGGCCGCAGGGTCTACGACCCTTCGGTGCAACGGAAGCTCGCCCAATACGAAAAAGAAAATCCTCCGGGACAGTTGCGGAAAAAGAATTCGGAGAAGCTGACCGCACGCGAAACCGAGGTGCTCAAGTTGGTGGCCGAAGGCAATGCCAACAAGCAGACCGCGGGCAAGCTAGGCATTAGCATCAAGACAGTGGAGAAGCACCGGCAGAAGGTGATGGAAAAGTTACGCATGCACGATACGGCCGGATTGACGCGCTACGCGGTGCAGGCAGGATTGGTCGAGGCCCCGGTCTTCCCCGGTTGAGGCGAGGGGATTCCACCCCACAGCGCACGGTATTCCCGCGGATGATTTTGCCGCGATGAATGAAACACGACGCGCAATCGTCCCGGCGCGCACCTAACCTCTGGAAATTCCCATCACTCAACTGGTGGCGCGCAGCGTCTTGGGGGAGATGGCGCCCGTCATTGTTGTTTGATGGGCTCCTCGGGAGAATCCTTGCATGGTGGCAGGAAGATCGTCCGGCGCTTGATGGGTTTGAAGTAGGCCGTTGATTGGTCTGCGGGCAGGCGTGCGCTGGTCCCATCACAGCAGAAAACCCTGTCCCAGCAGCGCTCGAAGCAATGCGGTGCAAGCGGAAACCCGGCCGCGAGCTCCCCGGCCCGCACATAAAACTCCTGTGAGCGGCCTAAAGCGGTGCCCCTGGTCAGGGCGAACTGTCCTCCGACGAAAAACCTGTAAACCTCGGGCCCGGGGGCGCCGAAAAGCTCTTGGTGAAAGCGGTCCATTTCGAGTTCGCGCCGCTCCGGATTCTTGCTCCAGGGAACGAAGAGCCGCCGGCCGCGTGCGTCATCCGTATCGGCGAGAAATCCCAGCCACCAAAAATCCGAAGGCCTCGCCGCACCATCGGCGTAGGCGCGCAAGCAGAGGTGCAGGTCGGGCGCGTGGTCGAAGGGGTGACCTTGGACAAAAATGGTGAGCTCGGCCAGTTCGTCGCGCTTTGTCGCGAGGTGATGCAGGTAGGTGTGGGCCTCGCGTCCGATGTTGGGCAAGCGCACGCCACCGCCCGAACCGTCGCCCTTGTCGTAGATGGTCACGGCAAATTCACGCGGCACGCGCTTCAGCCACGCGAGATCCTCGCGGTGGCGGGCAACGACCAATTCAAAGCGCGGAAGCATGGGGCTCGGAAGCAAAAGCGGCGGCCGTCGCTGCGATGGTGTTTGCGTGCAAACGCGCGGTCATGCCGGGTTCACGGTTATACCCGCCTCCGTAGAGAACCACTGCGGGAAAACTCCGCTCGCGGCACCATGACAAAACCATCCGGTCGCGTTCGGCCATCTGCGCCGTGGTCAGTCGCATTTGCCCGAAACGGTCGTGCTCGTGCACGTCGGCGCCGGAAATCCAGACCACGAGGTCGGCGGGGAAGCGGTCGAGGGCCGGCGGCAAGGTGTCGGCCAACGCGGCGAGATAATCGTCGCCGCTGACTTCGCGCGGTAGACCCACATCGAGATCGCCGGGTTCTTTGGCGCTGGGATAATTGCGCTCCCCGTGGATGGAGTAAGTGAAGACGCGGTCGTCTTCGCGGAAGATGGCGTGGGTTCCGTTGCCTTGGTGCGCGTCGGTGTCGGCAACGAAAACGCGAAGTTGCGGATGCGTTTCGTGCAGGTCGCGGACGGCCACGGCGACATCGTTGAGCACGCAGTATCCGAGGCCCCGGTCCGGAAAGGCGTGATGTGTTCCGCCGGCAAGATTCGCCGCCATCCCGTGCTCGCGAGCATGATGGCACGCGGCGATCGTGGCTGCGGTTTCCAGTGACGACCGGCGCAGCAGTCGTGGTTGCCAGGGCAATCCGAGTTTGTAGACCTCGGGGTCATCGAGGGCACCGTGGGCCAGTTTGCGGAGGTATTCGATCGTATGGACCCGCAACAGCTGCCGGTTGGGTGCGGGAGAGACGGGGCAAATTTCCACCGGTGCCCCGTCGGCCAGCAGCAGGTCATGCGCCTGCGGAAATTTTTCCATGGGGAACGGATGTCCCGGCGGCAGCGGCAGGAAGTAGTCCGGATGGTAAAAGCAACGAAGTCGGGGCACGGGGGCCACAATGCAATCGCGGGATTGGCGCCGCAAACTATCTGATGCATCTTCTGTGCGCATGGAGTGGATTTCCCAGGATCAGTGGGCGCGGTGGGCGGAGGAGGGGACCGATACGCACCGCCTGGCGACATCATCCGACGGTTGGCTCGACCGTTACGGCGACTGGTTGCTCTGGAGCGGGCACAAGGCTCCGCGGGTCGAGGTTCTGCGCGATGATGTCCTGCCGCGTTACGGCTTCGCACCGCGCGGTTACCTCGCGCGGGAATTAGTGAAAAAAGCGGCGGACCAAATGCCGGCGCTTCTCGTGGCCGGCGAGGACCCCGGCGGGATCGTGGTGCGGGAAAACGGATTGGCCTACGTCGTGGAACCGGCAGCCGGCTATTCGTCGGGACTCTTCCTCGACCAACGCCTCAACCGCGGATGGGTTAGGGGGCTTGGTGCGAAGCGCATGCTTAATCTTTTTGCCTACACCTGCAGCTTCACAGTCTGCGCCGCATCGGCCGGAGCGGAGACCTGCAGCGTGGATGCGTCGAAACGAGTGCTCGGCACCGGACGGCGCAATCTCGAGTTGAACGGGATTGATCCCGCAGAGGGTCACCGCTTTCTGGCCGACGACTCGATGAAAGTTGTTCCGAGGCTGCGCAAACGCGGCGAAACCTTCGATCTCATCGTTCTCGATCCGCCGACCTTCGGGCGGGCCGACGGTCGTGTCTTCCGAATCGAAAAAGATCTGCCTCTGCTCATCCGAGATTGCTTCGACCTATTGGAACCTGACGGATGGCTGCTCGTGTCCTGCAATTACGCGGAATGGGGCGCGAGGCAATTGCGAGAAGTGTGCGAAGACGCTTTGCAGGGGTGCAGTTCTGGCTTCAGTGCAGGCGAACGACCCCTTGAGATAGCGCAGGGGGCGGTCTCCTGGCGGATCCAGCGGCGAACCTAAGAAGGAAGATCAGGGGCATGCCAGTTAGAGCCCTCCGAGTGTATAGACATTCCGAGGAAAAAGGAGTACTTTGCTGTCATGGCCGACACCTACACCATCAAGACAGCGCAGCAGAGGTTCTCCGCCGTGGTGCAGGAGGCGGCGGAGCATCCTGTGACCATCACCAAGCAGGGCAAGGCGGTGGCGGTGATGATGTCCATTGACCGGATGGAAGCGATCGCCGAGACGATGGAGATTCTGGCTGATCCGAAAGCGATGGCGGCGATCCGCGCGCACCGCGAGGGGCGCGGGGCATATCACGACAGCTCGGAGTTGGACGAATTTCTATGATCCATGTGCGGGTGCGCGAGGAGGTCATGGATTTCCTGCGCAAACTTCCGCCGGAGCCGCGGCATGCGCTGCGCCAAGCGATCAAGGATCTGCGTCATGAGCGCGGCGACATCCGCGCACTGATCGACGATCTCGAGGGGTTCTGCCGTCTGCGCGTGGGAAGTTACCGCGTGATCTTCGAATACGAAATGATCCGAGGGAAACGCACAGCAACCTGCGTCTTTCTCGGGTCGCGGCGCTGGGTTTATGAGGCGTTCCAGAGCCGGTTGATGGAGTAGGAACTGAACAGAAGCTAACCAAAGCCACGAAGGGGAGCCGGCCGTACCTGTGTTCGGCTCTTTGTGACCTTCGTTTCCTTTTGTTAAAAATCAGTTCAGTTCGGCGAGCTTCGCTTTGATCGCGGCAAAATCCGGCAGCTCGCGCGGGTCGTCTTTGGATTCGGCGTATTGGATGACGCCGTTTTTATCGACGATGAAGGCCGAGCGCTTGGGCACGCCTCCCATGGGCAAGTTCAGTTGCGGGGCGAATTGCTCGTAGGCGACGCCATAAGCATAGGCAATCTTGTGGTCGTAGTCGCTGGCCAGCGTCACCGTGATATTTTCCTTCTGCGCCCAAGCTTCCTGCGCGAAAGGGTTGTCGCCGCTGATGCCGATAACCGTGGCGTTCAGATCGGTATACTCAGCCATGCCCGTCGAGACGCCGCACAATTGCTCGGTGCAGACCCCGGTGTAAGCCATCGGAAAAAACAGCAGGACAACATTCTTGCCTTTGTGATCGGTGAGTTTGACCAAGTTGAGGCCTTCGGCGTTTTTGGATGAGAGCGAGAAGTCAGGGGCAGTGGTTCCTATGTTGAGCATGTGATTAGTTGATAGTTGAAAGTTGAGGGTTGAGAGATTTGCAGGCGGAGAAGATGAGGGAGAGAACGAGAGCGCGTCAAGGACGCGTCATGGCCTCCGGTTTGACCCATTGGTCGAATTGCTCGCCGGTGAGGTGGCCGGAGGCGATGGCGGCTTCGCGCAGGCTGGTCTTTTCCTTGTGTGCTTTTTTGGCGATCTGCGCGGCCTTGTCGTAGCCGATATGCGGGTTGAGCGCGGTGACGAGCATGAGTGAGTCCTGCACGTAATGGTCGATCCGCTCCATGTTCGGCTCGATGCCCAGGGCGCAGTGGTGGTTGAAGGAATGGCATACGTCGGTGAGCAAGCGCACCGAGTGCAGAAAGTTGTGGATGATGACCGGCTTGAAGACGTTGAGTTCGAAGTTTCCCTGCGATCCGGCGAAGCCGATCGCCGCGTCGTTGCCCATGACCTGGCAGCAGACCATGGTCATGGCTTCGCTCTGGGTCGGGTTGACCTTGCCGGGCATGATCGACGAGCCTGGTTCGTTCTCCGGGATGATGAGTTCGCCGAGGCCGCAGCGCGGACCGCTGGCCAGCCAGCGGATGTCGTTGGCGATTTTCATCAGCGAGCAGGCGAGGGTCTTCAATGCGCCGGAGGCGAAGACGAATTCGTCGTGGGCCGAGAGCGCGGCGAATTTGTTCGGGTTCGAAGTGAAGGGCAGGCCCGTGAGTTCGGCGATTATTTTGGCGGCGCGTTCGCCGAATTCGGGATGCGAATTGAGGCCGGTGCCCACCGCTGTACCGCCGACGGCGAGGGACATCACGCCGGGCAACGTCGCTTCGATGCGCGCCAGGTCCGCATCGAGCAGGGCGACGTAGCCGGAGAACTCCTGCCCGAGCGTGATTGGCGTCGCGTCCTGCAAATGGGTGCGCCCGATTTTGACGATGCCGGCGAAGGCTTTGGCTTTCTGGTCGAGTGTGTCGCGCAGTTCGCGCACGGCGGGCAGGAGTTTGTGCACGACAACTTCGGCCGCGGCGATGGACATGGCCGTGGGGAAGGTGTCGTTCGATGACTGCGACATGTTGACGTGGTCGTTCGGGTGGATCGGGGCTTTCGATCCCATCTCTCCGCCGGCTATTTCGATGGCGCGGTTGGAGATGACCTCATTGGCATTCATGTTGCTCTGGGTGCCGGAGCCGGTTTGCCAGATGCGCAGCGGAAAATGGTCGTCGAGCTGTCCGTGGATGACTTCATCCGCAGCTTGCGTGATGAGTGCGGCTTTGTCGGCGGGCAGTTTGCCGAGATCCTGATTGGCGAGAGCGCAGGCTTTTTTGAGGATGCCGAGGGCGCGGATGAGTTCGCGCGGTTTGGTGTCGTCGCCTATGTCGAAGTGGACGAGAGAGCGCGCCGTCTGCGCGCCGTAGTAGCGGTCGGATGGAACCTCGATGGGTCCCATGCTGTCGGTTTCTTGGCGGGTTTTCATCGGTGAATAGCGTGAGGACGCCGTAAAGATGGTGCTCGGGGGGGCTTGAAGCGTAA
>JBAXCT010000083.1:0-8277 GCA_037141375.1 Chthoniobacterales bacterium
CTCTTTCTTCTGGCCAATCCTTTGCCGGTGCAGCGCTATTATCTGCCTCTCATTGCATCCTCTGCGCTGCTTGCCGTTCTCGGGGTTGTTGGTTGCCTGCAGCTTGCCACCACCATGTTCTGTTCCTCTTCGGCTTCGCGCCGCCCCGAACAGATCCGATCGTGATTCGGAGTTTGGCCGGGCCGTCTTATTCGGCTGGCGGGCTGGCACTCGGCGATGGTTCGGCTTGCGCTGACGTCTCGGCAGTCTGCGCCGCGGCCTTCGCGGCCGATTCGATGGCAAAGCGGGCGGCTTCCTGCTTTGCTGCAATCAGGATGGCCGGTGGCAGCACCGTTTCCAATTCCTGGAGCCTTTTCAACGCGGTAATCTCATTCTGGTTGGCCGAGATAATTAGCCACTTGGTTGCTTCCGCCAGATGGGGACTTTGCGGTGAAGCAACACCGAGAATAAAAGCAAGATTGGCTTGGGCTTTGGCGTTGTTTTGCAGAGCCGCCTTCCTGAACCAGTCTTCCGCTATTTTTTTATCCTTGTGCTGCAAATCCGGACCGAAGCCTTTTTCGCAAATGAGCCCGAGGTTGTTTTGTGCGGCGGCATCGCCTGCTTTGGCCGCGGCTAGCAAGTAAGGCCAAGCTGTTTCCCAGTCGCTCGTCTGGAGTGCGTCTCCAGAGTAGTAGATAAAACCCAGGTAGGCTTGGGCCTCGATCATCCCATGATCGGCGGCTTCTTTGAGCAATTTCATGCTCTCCTCGTTGGATCGATCTATAGATTTTCCCTCCCGCAAAAGCACACCAAGGTTGAATTTCGAACGGATGGACCCCGCCTCCGCTCCCCTCCGGAACCACTTCTCCGCCGTGCGCTCGTTCAGCGGCACGCCATTGCCGCGATAGTAGATGACCCCCATATTTTCGATGGCCTCGGGAAAACCGGCCTCGGCCGCCTTGGTCACAAATGTGGCTCCCGCCTTGGGATCTTTTTCCACGCCCTCCCCGCGGTAATAAGCCCTGCCGAGTTGAAACATGGCCTGAGCATCGCCGGATTTTGCCAATGCTTTGAGCGATGCGATATCGTTGGTCGAACCCGCGGCGAATGCGCCGGCCGTCACCAGCCAGAAAAGAAGTGTGATAGTTCTCATGGGGCCATCTTAACAATTCACCGGGCCAAGTCGGTGTGATTTTTTTGTCACATCCCGCTCCATTTCCGGTAGAGAAACCAGTGGGCCCCGGAAACGGGGGCAGCATGAAAAGTGGAGTTGAGTAGATAGCTTGAGCCGTTGACCTCCAGCGACTTCTTGGGTTCGGGAGCAGGGTCTTCCTGGGAATGGGTCACGACCCACTCCGGCACGATGGAGGGCTGGATCCATCCGGGAAGATAGCGGATTGTGCCCAGCTTGGGATCCCGTGCCCGATAGAACTCCATAACCAGCCCGAGCATAAGCTCGTGCTCGGAGATCACCGTCTGGCTGCCGGGTGGCGCGCTTGCGATTCTGGCGAGAACATTGCGGCAGGAGCCACGCCCCAACGTGACCAAGGCTGCCATCCGCGGCACTTGGGTGCCAAGGAGCGCGAGCATCACGCCACCGACCAAGATTTTTCCCGCGATACCGCTCCCGGCGAGCCTCGCGAAAAGGGCCCCGATCAGCATCAGTGCGAAGGGGAGGCAGACCAGAAAATAGCGGAAGCACAAAAAATTGTCTTTCGCAGCCAACAGCCCGGCGAAAGGAAAAATGGCGAGGACCAAAATGAAGAAAATGCGGATGTGCGGGATGGCGAAATTTCCCCAGCGCAGACCGGCCAGCAGGGAGACCGTACCGAGCAGGGGTCCCGAGAGAAGCCAGACACCGCGAACGGGCAACCCGAAGCCGTAGCCAAAAAAATCCGCGGCGATGGACCAGCCACTTTGGATTGGTCCACCCGCCACCATCATCGGGCGAAGAAAGTAGAGGTAATACGCGGCCGTGGCGATGGCTGGGAGCATAAACCATGCAATCGTGGCCGAGATGACTTGCCGCCATGGTTGACGCTCTGCCATTCGGCAGAAGACAAACCACCCGCCGAGTGCAGCCAATGGATACACGGCCGTGGCGTGGGCCAGCACGGCGGTGATCGAAACAATCCAGAAAAGGATCACCCAACCTGCCGATGCCTTTCCGTCAGTGCGAAAGATGATCCAGCAGGCACCCAAGGAGCAGGCAAGAGCTGGTGCATAGCCCCGCGCCTCCGAGCCGTAGAGGATCCACGCATAGGATCCCGCGCCCAAAGCCAAGGTAAACAATCGGCCCTCGGGGTTGAGCTTGGCGGTGGTGACATAGAGCAGTACGAGGGACAAGGAGCCCGAAAAAATCGCCAGGGTGCGGTAGGTGAGAGCCATCCGTTCCGGACCGAGAAGAAACAGCCACAGCGTGTTGATTGGATGGTTGTTGTCGTGTCGATAAATCCTCAGCAGGTCCAAGGGCGAAGCGGCCTCTTTGGCCCATTGGAGCGAAAGAATTTCGTCCAGCCAAAGTTCTCCCATGGCAGCGAGGGCAAGGACCGCCGTGGCGGCTAGAATGATCGCCGCTGCGATGAGCCCCGTCTGTTTTCCGCTCAGGTCATTCATGCTGAACTCTTGCCTCAGGAGTTGCTTTTAGCCTCTGCAGAGCTTGCTGCACTCTCTCGTCCGTTGGACGCAATTGTGCCGCGCGGCCGAACATCTCCCGCGCCCGCTCTTTTTTACCGCTTTCCTCGTAGTAAATGCCCCGATAGTAGAATGACTCGAATTCGGACTGCTCCGGAAGAACTGCAAAAATTCGCACCGATGCCGTGTCGAGTCCCGCGCCGGTTGGAATCGGATAGGCGAAGGGTCTGAGCCATGGCGGGCAGTCATCGCCCTCGACGATGGCTTTGAAGAAAGGTGTCCCCGCTGATTTCGTGCCGCGTGCTTCAGCCAAGAGCCGCGCGTAGGCTTCGGCGAAATTATCCCATGACGGAACAACGATATGGGTGACCCCGGCAGCCTGTAATTTGCCCAGGGCCTCCTGGTCGGTGGTCGCCGAAAATATTTCGGCCGCCTTTTTCAAGCCGGCCACATTTTCCCAATACAGCGTCCCTATCGTATGGAGTCCGGCGTGATAGGACATCTCCGTCGACACGTTCGGTCCGGCCAGGACAACAGGTATACGGTCGGGGCTTGATTGGATCAGGCGCAGCGCAATGTCGCGCACCAGCAGATTGCCCGCCACCTCGTTGACTATGGGATGGCCCGAGGCTGTCTTGCTTGTCATCCGGTGCAAAACAGTGGGAAGCATGGGAACAAAGAAGGCGATGCAGGCTGTAGCGAGAAGAGTCCTTAGAGCATACAATAATGCTCCGGTAGCCTTTCCATTCTGCCGAATGGCAATCATCACAGTCAGGGCGCATACAGCCCACATGGCGAAGCAGGTCGAATTCCAGCGCGCCTGCCAAACAGCCATCGATTGCAGCAGGATCGTGGCCGGAGCCAGAAGGAGAAGACCGCTCCGGCCGAAAGCCCCCAGCTTTTTGGTGAGCAAAAGAGCCGTGATCAGTCCTCCCACGGCCAAGGGCCAAGGATAAAAGGCCAACCATGACCAAGAGCCTCCGTTGGCCTTCATGAGCGCGGGCATGCTGAGGAACTCGTAGATGTATTGCTGGTGGAGCGAAAAAAGGAATTTATCGCGCACCCAAAAAAAGCGGTCAGGTGCAAAAAGGATGAGCCCGAGAGGGAGTGCCAAGGCGATCAGCGCGCTTGTGATCAAGCCGAGTTGTCGCCACCCCCTGATGCCCTGCTTTCCTCGCAATTGCTCGAGCAACGTTGTCAGCAAAAAAGATCCGGCGATCCAGGCCCCCGCGTAAAAGGGGTGATTAACCTCCAACCGCCAGCCCATTTGGTGCGGGAAATACTCAAGCAAGTAGAAAAAAATACACCCGGCTGCTCCCGCTGTTCCCCACTTCAACCACAAAGAGGGCTGCAAAGCATCACCCTTTCCTGAGCGTATGGCGTCGATTCCCGCCAAGAGCCCTCCCAATGAGAGTCCGGCCAAAATGGGCAAGGCTGTCGCGGCACTGATCCAGAGGGCCACGCTGCCGAGAAGGCCCGAGGCGATGAACCAGTTGGTGGCCTTTCCGCTGTCCTCGGCAAGCCGCACTAGTCTGCTGGCTTTGTTTCTTCCGGTTGAGACGCACCCGCCGCCCGCAGCTAAAATGCATATCGCACAGCCCGCGATGAAGGAGTTAACGATGCCATGGTGGTCGGCATCCCCTCCGAGAAAACACCCGACTAGCGGTTGCGAAGAGAGAAAAACCACCGCAAAAAAAAGCGCATTGAGCCAACCAAAACGGCGCCCGATGAGGATCGAAAGGCCTCCCAGTAATAGCGTTAAAAGGAAGGGTCCTGCCGCGAGGGTGGCATCGGCCACGAAGAAATCCGCAGGCTGCCCGGTGCCCCATGAGCGGATCCAAGCCAGCAGCGCGAGCACCCACATGAGGAATGAACTCCAGTGCACTTCTCGTCCATCGGGTGCGTTATCGAGGTTGGTATGCCGCACCCTCCAAGCCGAATCACGCAGCATCTGCCTGGTATGGATGACCCACCAGCGCGCATCCGTATTGGAGAAGGGCAACACAAGTGTTTCCTCGTGTGCGCCCGGCGATAATTTGACCGTGCCGGCTGGCGTGTCACTGAACGAGAGTGCCGATAACTCTGCGGTTTGGGACACGGTTATTCCCACATCGCAAAAAACAAGGGCGATGTTGGCAAGAAGACATGCCAAGAGAATAGCCCAAGCCACCTTAGAGCGTGGTGGGATTCGTGGCATCATGGCGAACCGCCCGGCAAGGGCTGTGCGAGGCGCTACGGCTTTTTCTCCAAGGACTCGACGGCCAGTTCGTTGACCGAGACCGGGCTGCGTTCGAGGAGAGCGGCGACATAGGCATCGCGGTTGAGGGCGGCCCGCTGGTTGCGCAGGGCAGCGATCAATTCAGGGCGCACTTCCGCCAGCGAGGCCGTACCTTCTTCCTTCACCTCGTCGACCCGGATGAGGTGATAGCCGGAAGCATCCTCGATCGGCGTGGAGATCTGTCCCTTCGAGAGCGAGGAGATCGCCTTGCGGATCTCCGGCGCGATATTTTTGACCGGCAACGTCCCCAGCTTGCCACCCTCCGCAGCTGAGGCGGTATCTTCACTCTGCTCTTTGGCCAAGGTTGCGAATTTACCGGGCTCCTTCTTGAGTTGCGCGGAGAGCTCATCCGCCTTTTTACGCGCGGCTTCCTTGTTGGTTTGGCTGGAGAGAAATATTTGTGACAGCTCGTACCGCTGCGGCAGTTTAAGGCGGTCCTTCTCGGCTTCGTAAGCACGCTGAACTTCTTCGTCGGACGGATAGCTGTCGGGAACTTTGGCGACCTCGACCAAGTAGCTTTCGATCAGATACTGCTTCTGCACACGGGCCAGCGCCTCGATGGTCTGCGGTTTTTTATCCCAGCCAGCGGTCGCCGCATCTTCCAGGATCGCCTGTCGGACGAGGATGGATCTGACGAAGCGGGTCAGCTCCTCCTTGTTTGCCCATAGGGCTTTGCTCTCTGCCGGTAAGAGGGTGGCGAGATACGGCTGGATTTCGGAGGCCTTCACTTCACGGGATCCGACTTTGGCGATGATGGTGTCGTTCGCTTGGGAGAGGGAGTTGGTGCCAAGGATGGCCATGGCGAGGGTCAGGGCAGGCAGCATGATGGTCAGACGTTTCATTGGTGGTTGGCTGGGGCTGGAACAACGGGCGCGGGTGCGTCGGCCGGTCGGATGGTCGCCGCGCGGATCCTCGTTTCAAGATCTTGCATGATGGTCTGCAACTTGCCCCGGTTTACGCTGATGAAGGGTTCGCGCGCGAGGATCGCCGAGCCGAGGCTGCTGCGTTTGTAGCGGTCGAGAATCTCATCGGCGATAGTCTTCATCTCCACATTTTTGATCTGTTGCTCGGCCACGGCACGTTCGAGAACGGTGATCCGGGCCTTGGCCTGCAGCAGTTCCTGTCCCGTCTTGTGGGCCTTGAGGGTGAGCGCAGCGAAGTCCTTTTCCCACTTGGCTATCTTGGCATCGAGGGTGATGATTTTTTCCTCACGCTGGGCCAGAGCAGCCCGCAGCTCGCCGGCCTGATTGGCTGCGCTGTTGCGCTCCTCCACGAGAGTCGCTTGCAGTTCGGTCAGTGCCTTTTTTGCTTTGTCCGATTCCATCTGGCTCTGGACCGATGCCGCTTCCATCTCCGCCGTTTTGGCCTGGGCCTCGCGCAGCTGAAGCATCGTGTTGCGGAGAGCTTCACGGAATTTTGCCGTGGGATCTTCCTCCTCTGAGCGTGCCAAAAAGGATGTCGCACCGAGCAGGAGCAACGCGAGGTAATGGGTGGAGAGTCGTCTCATTCGATCTATCGTTAGAATTTTGCCCCCAGATCAAACTGGAAGATATTCATATCAAACTGGGGTCCGGCGATGCTTTCAGCCCCAAACCAGCGCATTCCCAAATACACATTGGGGGAGAGAGCCATCCGTCCGGCGACTGTGAAGCCCTTCATGTTTGATCCGCCCAGCCCGAACTCCGAGTCGTTGAGCCCGTCAACCACGGCATCCGAGCCGATCCAGCGGTAGCCGAAGGCGACTTGCCAGTCCCACAGCTTCTCAAGTTTGGCGCGCCCGACCTCTAGGTTGATGAGCCAGCCGGTATCATTGCCTTCGAATGCGCCATATTCTGCGGTGTCCAAGTTGGTGTCGTTGGCATTGACCTCCCCGCGGTTATTGACGGCAAACTCGTTGATCTTATTGCTGTCGAAGGCCAGATTTTTCACGAATTCCCCCACAAGCGATACCCTGATGGGCTCGAAGCCATCATAATCAAGCCTGCCCGTGATGGCCGCGACTTGGTAGGGAGTGGCCAGGCCGTAGTACTGCCACTGGTTGATCGCTCCGTAGTCGTTGGAAGCATCAGGAACGATGCTGCGGAGAGGTCGGTAGGTGTTGCCTTTCTGCGCGAAGGACGGCCGGCTGTTGTCCGTGTCGCCCGCATCGCTTTGCGACAGGGGAGTGTAGGGCGAGGAGAGTTGGCCTTCGATGTTGTAGAAGTAGTAATAGGCCGAGGCGATCTGGGCGCTCCAATTCTCGGTCAAATTGATTTTCGTGCCGCCTTGGATCGCCAACAGATATTTGTCGTAGCTCTCGTATTGCTCCGGTCCGCTGGTCGAAGAGAAGTTCATGGCGCTGTTGAAGACCGGAAACGCGCCGGCTACCAAGGATGGCATGAGCACGTTTTGGTAGTTGTATCCGACCTTCAGTGCGATGCCATCGAAGCCAAGATCCTCGTCATAAATCAGCGGGGTCGAGAAGAAGGGATTGTCAAACCGCCCGGTCCAGGCGGTCAGCGACGCGCTGTCTTCTCCTCCGCCCAAGTCGTAGCGAATATAGGCCCGGTCCAGCCAGATGGCATACTTGCTAAAGTCGCCGCCTTGGCCGCTTGACGGAAGACCCAGTGACTGGTTGGCGCTGACCGGACTGCTGCTGTCTCCGGTGGCGAGGCGCAGGCCCACGCTGAAATTGTCGTCCAGATTAAGCCCGAAGCCGAATCGGGCGAGCAGGCGGGTGCGGTTTCGGTTCTCCCCAGCATTCCATTGGGGGGAGAACTGGTTTCCTGTCACGTCGAATGGTGATCCGGTGTTGATCGCATTGAAGTTCGGAAAGGAGCCAGTGGTGTCGTTGTTGGTCGGGTAGAGGACCGCCTCGAATCTCATGCGGATTTCGCCCTCCGGCTTGAGTCTAGAAAGCGTCTCCAGCAGGCCGGGCGGGATTTTATCAGTGGCCGCCACAGCATGACCTCCTCCGATGCCTTCCGCTGCCAGCTTGCGTCTGATCTCCTCCGTGATCTGGTCACGGACGGGTGCCGGGATATAGCTCACACTCATCGCCTCGCGCGATGCCTCGAGCGGACTTTGCGTGGATTGATCTTGCACCGCTTTTTCTCCCACGGTCTCCACGGCCGCAATCTTGGCGATGGCAAACATATCGGACTCGGTTTGGACTTTCTGTGTTTCTGCCTCGGCTTGAGCCTGGAGAACCATGTTCTTGGCGTCATCCGCCGTAAGCACGCCGCGTTCAACCAGCTTATTGATCAGATTGATCACCACGTTGCCGGTCGGAGTTGTTTCGATTGCGGCGGTGCCGGGCTTTTGTCCTGCTGCGTCGGCAGTCGGCGCAGCCATTTCGCCTACTCCATCGTTGGCGAGGCGGTCGAACTCTTTGTCCGCAGCGAGCG
>JBAXCT010000084.1:0-8253 GCA_037141375.1 Chthoniobacterales bacterium
CATGCCGCCTGACGGCGGGAAACTGACCAGAGCCATTGGCTCCTGAGGTAGGATTCGAACCTACGACCAATCGGTTAACAGCCGACCGCTCTACCACTGAGCTACTCAGGATTTCGCCAAACAGAACCAGAAATCAAACCACTTGGCCCTCCAAGTGTCAAGAATCCGCCCCTTGGGCTTTGACCCAGCCCCCTGCTTTCGCTACATCGCACATTGCCATGGATAAGGGCGAAGCAACAAAAGAAACTCACCATCAGGGTCTGGGCGTGTCCCCGGGCATCGCTGAGGGGGAGGTCGTTGTCCATTGGCAGGACGAGGAAGAGATCCCCTTGCGCGATATTACGGCGGAGGATATCCCCTCGGAGATCGCCCGTTTCGAGGCGGCCCTCATTGCCACGCGGCAGGAACTGTTGGATATTCAGCAGAGAATTGCTGGAGCCATCGGCGCAGCCGATGCCAGCATCTTCGATGCGCACCTGCTCGTCGTCGAGGACAGGACACTCATCGACGAGGCCCTGCGCGGACTGGAGCGCGATCGCAAAAATATCGAGTTCGTCTTCCACCGGGTAGCGGAAAAATATTGCCGCACGCTCGCGGCCATCGACGACCCTTACCTGAAGGAGCGGGCGGTCGATGTTGAAGACGTCACGCGACGAGTGCTCCGGCACCTGCTGGGCAAATCGCGCCAGGAACTGCACAGGCTCGACCGGCCCCATATCATTGTCGCGGCCAACCTTACTCCTTCCGACACAGCGCTGATCAATCGTGATCTTGTCCGCGGGTTCGTCACCGAGCAGGGCAGCCGCACCTCGCACAGCGCGATCATGGCGCGATCGCTCGGTATTCCCGCCATCGTCGCACTGCCCGACATCTGCACGACACTCACCACGGGAAACTACGTCATCCTCGACGGCTACAGCGGCAAACTGATCGCCGATCCGTCGGAGAAAACGCGAGCCGCCTACGGGAAGATCGAGCAACGCAAGGAGGAAGTGGAGCATCGGCTTGAAGCCATCCGCGATACCAAATCCTCCACCCGGGACGGCCGGCACATCATTCTCTCGGCCAACATCGAGCTGCCCTCGGAAATCGAGGGAGTCATTTCCAGCGGGGCGGAGGGGGTGGGACTCTTCCGCACCGAATTCCTCTTCCTGAACCGCAAATCGCTGCCGTCCGAGGAGGAACAATACGAAGCCTACAAGCTGGTGGCGGAAAAATGTGCGCCGCACGGGGTGATCATCCGCACGCTCGATATCGGGGGCGACAAGCTGATGAACCTGCCCGGGGCCGTCGAGGAACCGAACCCTTTCCTCGGACGACGCGCCATCCGCCTTTGCCTGGATGAACCGGCGATGTTCAAAGATCAACTGCGCGCCATCCTGCGAGCCGCCGCGCACGGCCGTGTCCGCATCATGTATCCCATGGTCACGCAACTGGAGGAGGTGCGCTGGGCCAACGCCCTGCTTGCCGAGTGCAAAAACGAGCTGGCTGCCGAGGGCATAGCCCATCAGTCCGACATCGAGATCGGCACCATGATCGAGGTTCCGTCGGCCGCCCTTATCGCCGACCAACTCGCCCGCGAGGTGCAATTTTTCAGCATTGGCACCAACGATCTCGTGCAATACACGATGGCGATCGACCGAGGCAATGACCGCATCGCCCATCTCTACCAGCCCGCGCACCCCTCCGTCCTGCGACTTCTGGCCATGACCGCCGAAGCCGCACACCGCCACGGCATCTGGGTGGGTGTTTGCGGCGAGATGGCGTCCGAAATCCACCTCATCCCGCTGCTTCTCGGGCTGGGCATCGACGAACTGAGCGTGGTCGCCACCGCCGTGCCGCGCGTGAAGAAAGCGGTGCAGAGCCTCGACACCAACGAGTGCCGCGAACTGGCCAAGCGCACCGCGGAAATGTCGGATCCGCAAGAAATTGAGAACCTCTGCCGGGAGCACGCGAAGGCACGCTACGCGGAGCTGTTCGATTGCTGAAACGCAGCCACCGTGCCTGCGCCCCCGCAGCAGCAACACGCTGGCCTGTGTCGAACTGGACACCGCAAAACCCGACCATGCGCTTGACTGACATCCGCAACGCGCTGGCCGATTTGTCACTCCGGCCGACCAAAAGCCTCGGGCAGAATTTTCTCCACGACCAAAATCTTGCGACGGTCATCGCCGCAGCCGTCGCACCGGAGCACACGCCCTTCGCGGTGGAGATCGGGCCCGGCCTCGGCTCGCTGACCGGACCGCTGCTCGAGCGATGCGCACGACTTTGGCTGATCGAAAAAGATGCGCGCCTCGCCGCGTGGTTGCGCGAGAAGTTCCCCGGCGGGAGTGCGGAGATCCGCGATGAGGATGCCATCACGTTCGACTGGCGGGAGCTGATGAGGCACGGCCCGTTTCCTCTCGCAGGAAATCTTCCCTACTATGCAACATCGCCGATCCTGCGAAACTTTCTCGGTCCCTGCTCGCCAGTCTCGCGCGCGGTTTTCGCGGTGCAGGATGAATTCGCCGCACGACTGGCCGCCGCACCCGACTCCGCGGACTACAGCGCCCTGACCGTGCGGGTGCAGAGGCTCTGGTCAGTTCGAAGGGAGCGCACCCTGCCGCCCTCGGTATTTTATCCCGAGCCGGGGGTGGACTCGGCTGTCGTTCTGCTCGAGCGGCGGGAGGCGAAAGAGTTTCCACCGGTCCGCACCGCATTCTTCGACGATCTGGTGCAGAGGGGATTCAGCCAGCGACGCAAACAGCTCAAATCCTTGCTCAAGCCCGACTCGCATGTCTGGGCTGCGTGGTGCGCGGACCGGGATCTGCCGGTAACCTGCCGGGCCGAGAATCTCTCCATCGCACAATGGGTCGATCTGGCCCGCGCGCTCGACCCGGCTGCGGCGTCACCGGCACAGCACGACAATGAAAGATTCGACGTTGTCGATCGTGAGGACAACGTTCTCCGCACCGAACTGCGCTCGGTCGTGCATGGCGAACATCTGCTCCACCGCGCCGTGCATATCCTCGTCTTCAACCGCGCGGGAGAGCTCCTCCTGCAAAAGCGCTCGGCATGGAAGGACCGCGAGCCCTCGAAGTGGGATTCCAGTGCGGCGGGCCATCTCGAGCCCGGCGAAGATTACGCTGCAGGCGCCCTCCGCGAGACCGAGGAGGAACTCGGTATCCGCGCGGTGCTGGATTCCCTTGGCAAAATCCATGCCTGCGTCGAAACCGGCAGCGAATTCGTGGAGGTCTTCACCGCACACCACGATGGTCCCTTTGTTTTGCCCCCGGCGGAAATCGAAGATGCCATGTTTTTTCCGGTCGGAATCATCGAGGAATGGATCGCCGGCCGGCCGCAGGATTTCGCTCCAGGTTTCCGGGAAGTGTGGAAAACGTGGCGCGGGGGAAACTGAGGCAAGCCCGCGGTAATAACCAGACGCCGCCAGCGCGTCAGGGCGCGTTGGCCGGCGGATCGTCGTTTTTGCAAGGTCTCGATGATTCGCCGTCCGCCGGAGCGGGAGGTTGAGGCTTGGGTTGAAACAATCCCGGGAGTTCCTCGGTCGCTTTTTGCCGCTTGTCTTTGCGGGGCGAACGACGAGGCTTTGCGGACCGAGGGGCGGGATGGGAGCCGGCCGGGGACTTTGCGGAAGGGGAAGGCAAGGCGTCCTCGACACGCGCCGTGTGCGCATCCAACTCGGCGAGATAAACGGCGTCCCCGGGGGTGTGCCCGCCGAACATCAATCGCATCAAAGCGACAAAATAGCGTTCGCTGGTAACGAGTGAGGTAAGCAGGAGGTTGCCGATCACGGAATCCTCGAGCCCGTGGCCTGCGATCACATGGCCGACATGGTAGTGAATTTCACCGTCGTCCATGTCGATATCGAGGTGCCCGATGGTCAGCCCGTGGTTGGCGCGGGCCACCAGTTCGGCAACAGCCGCGCGCATCGACGGGGCCTTGGCCATGACGGGGAAATGCAGGAAGATCTGGAAGACCTCCTCGTCGTGGGTGATGCGCATGGTGCAACCATAGACGGCAGTTTCCCAGCAGATGGAACAATGGACCGATTTGCTCTCAGGATCAGCGCGGAACTTGAGTTCGTTCTGCTCGCAGTGATCGATCAGCGCACGGAAGTTTGTTCCGTAATCGGAGAAAGATGATTCCATGGCGATGATGATGAAATTTGGATCGTGGTAGTGACCGGTCGGCTTTGTCTCATTGGGGCTTCAGCCAGAACCGAAAACTATAGCGAAGCCTGGGCAAACATTGAAGAATGTTGTCTGTCATAAGAATTCAATAGCCTGGCCAACGAGACAAAGGTCGCGCATACCTCTTGAACGGCAGTCGGCGCCTCGGCTGATCGCGTATGGACGAGATCCAGAGCCAGACCCGGCAGAAGATCGGGAGGCAACGAAGAATCAAAGCGCTTTTGAGCATGGTGCTGGCCGAGGCCATAGGCCGCCTGCCGGAACAATTCTGCACTAAAGGCGTATATGCAAGAGCTTGTTAATGTCATGGAATTTCCATTTGTGCGGAATGATGCTATGGTCGCCACGCTCACTATGAAAAACAAACTCGTCGCAATGCCCGATCGGCACTACGGACCCGACCACCATATCTGGGATAACAATGGCAAATGGTGGTGCCATCTCAGCCTCGCGCGCCAGCGCGGGCGAGCCAAACGTATCCGCTTCTCTCTCCATACCAACAGCAGGAGCGAAGCTCGGAAACGCCGCGACTGCATCATGAATTCCTCCGAGGTCAGGGCCAAAGCGTTGCTGAAGAAGTGGGCAGCGGATCGCTCCTGAGCGACACCCCCGCCCCCGGGAGCTAAAACCCTGAGTCCCGCTCGCGGCGGAGCCATACCGCGGCATGTTCGGCCTCGGGCAGAACAAACTTTCGGATTTCCAGCTCCACCGCCACGACTGGGGCGAAAGCACCTAGAATTCCGGACGCGAGGTGTTCTCCCAGCGATTCGAGGAGGCGGAACTCGGAGCACGCGCATTGCTCGCGCAGCCAAAGGGCCACCGCCGCATAGTCTGCGGTCCGAGCAAGGTCATCCCCCAGCCCTCGAAAGTCTTCCTCCAGCACGACATTGATCTCTAGGCGCTGCGGCACCGAGCGCTCCAGATCGGTGACGCCGAGGCGCGCCGCGACATGAAGACGGCGGATGATGATGCGGTCACTCATGCAGGAAATACTTTCTCCAGCAAAATGCGCGTGGGTCGATTGAGATCCATGGCAGAGGCCTCGGCGGGCGACACCCAGCAGAACTCCTCCGCCTCGTGGTTCAGGGTCACCGCATCGGATTTTGTCTCCGCGGCATAGTTGAGCAGCAGAAAATGTGCGGGCTGATAGAACTCCTCTGGATCCACGCAATCCTGAGTCATGACAAACCGCACGTCATGCAACTCGAGGCCGGTCTCCTCGCGCACCTCGCGGCGGAGGGCATCTTCGGCGGCCTCACTGCGCTCGATCTTTCCGCCGGGGATTCCCCATTTGTGCCCCCACTTGTGCGTCCGGATCATGAGAATTTTTCCGCCGCGCGCAATGAGCGCTCCCACGGCGGCCACCGGTCGCCCGCCGGTTTCGTGCTGGAGCAGGCGGCGCAGTTCGTGCAGGGAGGCGACGATGACATCAGGTTTTGACGGGGTGAGTTTTTCGATCGAGTCATAGCCGGTGAGCACCGCGATGCTCATCACCCCGCCGTGGCGGGCCGCTTCGACGTCGTGGATCATGTCACCGACAAAGGCCGTCTCCTCTCTGGCCAAGCTGTGGGTCGCGAGGATCCCGCCGATTTCGGCGCGTTTGTCCTTCACTCCGACATAGGCATGCTCGAAGTAATGGTCGAGGGCAAGCTTGCGGGCCTGCACTTCAAAGTGCTCGCGCTTCATCGCGCTGAGCAAAATGAGTCGCCGCCCGCTCTCCCGGCAAAAATCGAGAAATTCGTAGAGCCCCGGGAGAGGTGTCACATCATCCTGGATCTCGACAAAGCGGCTATGGAAGAGCGCTTCCAGTTCGTGCAGCGGCACCTCGGGCAGGAATTCATCGTAAAAGTCGGTGAAGGGCAGCCGGAACTTTTGGCGGAATTCCTCGCGGCTCAAGCGCGCTTTGCCATAGCGCTCAAGCACGTGGTTGGTCGCGCCGATGACCGGAGGAAGGTCGTCGACCAGGGTGCCCGACCAATCGAGGAGAAGGTTGCGCAGCATGGTCAGCCGAAAAATTTCACGTCGCGAATTTTGCCCGGCCCGAATTCCGCGGCCAGCTTGCGCGCGATTTCGGCTTTCCATGTCCGCTCCAGTTCAAAGCGCACGCTCGACTGGTGGACGCGCACGTAGAGCACTCCGCCGCGGATGCGGTCAGGCTGGGACTGCGCGGCAATGAACGCTCCGACGATACCGCTCCACGCACGGCGCACGGCCTGCTCGTCCATCGCGTCACCCAGCCCGAGTTTGGGCAGGAGCAAGCGCAGCGCATCAACGATCCCGGTGGTCCGCGCCGCGATATCGTGCGGCTCGCGATAGCGCCGCCACTCGACCAAGACGGTGTCGGCCCAGTGGCTCATTCCAGTTGAGGGTTGCGATTTGCGGGATTAGAGAATCCCCGCCGACAGCCTCTACCCGTTGTCTCCAATGGCCTCGACCGGGCAGCCCTCCATGGCTTCGACGCACTTGGCCTCCTCATCCGGATTTTCCGGCTGTTTGTAAACGTAGGAATAGCCGCCATCGTCGCTGCGGGTGAAGTTGGCGGGGGCCGTTTCGCGGCAGAGGTCGCAGTCGATGCACTGGTCATCGACATAAAATTTCCCGGTGATGTTTTCGGAGTATTTGTTTTCGCGTTCGGCCATGGTTGTAGTCAGATTTGACCCCTCACGATAAAAAAATGCCGCCCTCCTGCCAAGAAAAAGCCGCTCCGCCCTTGGAAGAGGTGATACGCTTCTTCGCTTGGTTGGGCTTTGTCAGTTTTGGAGGCCCCGCCGGGCAAATTGCCATCCTGCGCGAAGAGTTGGTGGAAAGGCGGCGATGGCTCACCGCCGACGAGTTTTCGCGCGGCCTCAACTTCTGCCTGCTGCTGCCCGGGCCGGAAGCGCACCAGCTGGCCATTTACTCAGGGTGGAAAGTCTGCGGCCTGCGCGGGGCGGTGGCGGCAGGCGCGCTTTTTGTGCTCCCTGCGGCCGTCCTGCTTTGGGTGCTATCTGCCCTGTATGCCAGCTACGGGCGGTTGGCATGGGTGGAATCCGTGTTCGGTCTGGTGCGACCTGCCGTGCTGGCCATCATCCTCGCGGCGCTGGCCCGCATGGCGAAGCATCACCTTGAGGGAGCGCGCGCGTGGTTCCTCGCGGCGGCGGCATTTGTCGCCATGTTTTTCTTCGCCCTGCCGTTTCCGTGGATCGTGCTTCTCTCGCTCGGCTTGGGCCTGCTTTCGCAGACCGCCCCGCCGCAGGCCCTCCGGCACGAAGTTAAGCCAACACCTTGGCGCGCGGTGTGCATCGGGCTTGCTCTCTGGGCGGCACCCATCGCTCTGGCCGCCCTCGTTTTCGGCCCAAGCGGCATCCTCACCTCGCTGGGGATTTTTTTTAGCAAGGTCGCCGTGGTGACCTTCGGCGGGGCCTATGCCGTGCTGCCCTATGTGGCAGATCATGCCGTGGCCAGCGGTTGGCTGTCGGCCGGGGCCATGCAAGACGGACTGGCCTTGGCCGAAACCACGCCCGGGCCGCTGATCATCGTCCTGCAGTTCGCGGGATTTTTTGCTGGTTGGACCAACCCGGGCCAGTTGCCGCCAATCGCCATAGCCACCCTCGGTGCCGCCCTGACCACCTGGGTGACTTTTCTGCCGAGTCTGATTTTTATTTTGATCGGCGCGCCCTACGTGGATCGTCTGGCGGAAAACCCTCGTGCCCGCGCCATGCTTGGCACGGTCAGCGCGGCGGTGGTCGGTGTCATCGCCAATCTCGCGGCGTGGTTCGCCACCGGAGTCTTTGCGCCCGGGCAAGACCGTATCGCGGCCGCGGTGACCGCGGGCGTCGCGCTCTGGCTGCTCTCAGGACGCGGTTGGAAAGTGCAGAGCATCGTTGCCCTCGCCGCAGGCGCGGGCCTGCTGCGCGGGTGGTGGACCGCCTGATCAAACGCCGCCGCGGCTGAGCGGCAGCCCATGGAAAAGACGCCGCAATCAGGAACCGGCAGCGTCCAATTCCGGAATTTTATCCCCACTTTCTTCCGCGCGCCCGCCGAGATGCCGCCCGGAGCCGACGCCGCGCCGGTTGCGCGCGAC
>JBAXCT010000085.1:0-8239 GCA_037141375.1 Chthoniobacterales bacterium
CATCGCCCTCTACGCGACCACCGCGCGTGAAAGCGGCGCGGCCGCGGAACCCGATACGCGCGCCTTGGCCAAGGCGGCGACCGAGGCCCTGCGCTCGCTCGACGCGACGCGCAAAAAGGAAGGCGCGCACCTCGGCGCCGAGCTGCGGCAACGGCTGGCCATCTTTGCCGCGCATATCGGCGCCATTCGCCTGCTGGCACCGCAGGTTGCCGCCAAACACCGCGCATCGCTTTCGGCCCGGCTGGACGCCATCAATCCTGCTTTCGCCGCGGACGACGAACGATTCGCCCGGGAGCTGGCCCTCTATGCCGACCGCGCGGACATCACCGAGGAGTTGAGCCGTCTGGAGAGCCACCTCGCTCAGTTCCGCTCCAGCCTGTCGTCCAAGGAGGCCCAGGGACGCGCCCTCGACTTCCTCGCCCAAGAGATGTTCCGCGAGTGCAACACCATCGGGGCGAAGGCCAATTCTGCCGAGGTCGCCCGGGAAATCATCGCCGCCAAAACGGAACTGGAGAGGATCCGCGAGCAGGTGCAAAATGTGGAGTAAGCCATGAAACGTCTCGGGATACTCTTCGTCATCTCCGCACCATCCGGGGCGGGAAAATCCACCATCTGCAGTTCGCTGCGGCAGACCCCGGACACCATCTACGCCGTGTCCTGCACGACGCGCGAGCCCCGCGCCGGGGAAATCCACGGCGAGGACTACCATTTCATGCAGGCGGCCGAATTCGAGCAGCGCATCGCCGCGGGGGAATTTCTGGAATACGCGCGCGTGCATGACCGTTACTACGGAACCCTGAGGCAAAGCATCGTCGACAGCCTGCGCAACGGCACCGATGTGCTGGTCGACATCGACGTGCAAGGCGCAGCCACCATCAGGCAGAGCAAAGATCCGTTCATCCAAGATTCCCTCGTCGATATTTTCATCATGCCCCCCAATCTCGATGAGCTGCGCCATCGCTTGGTCAAGCGGGGCACCGAGACAGCGGACCAGATCGAGCACCGTCTGACCAATGCCGCCACCGAGATGAAATGCTGGCGGGAATACCGCTACACCATCATCAGCGGCTCGATGGAGGAGGATCTGCAGAAATTCCGGGCCATCACCCGCGCCGAACGCTACCTGAGCAGGCGCATCATTTCGCTGGAGGACTGACATGGCCGCCAAAAAAACGATTGTGCTCGGCGTGACGGGATCGATCGCTGCCTACAAGGCGGCCGATCTGGCCAGCCTGCTGGTCAAGCAGGGCCATGAAGTCTTTGTCGTGATGACCGGAGGTGCGCAGCGCTTCATCACTCCCCTCACCCTGCAGACGCTGAGCAAGAATCCGGTGACGACCGATTTGTTCACGGAGCAGCAAGGCTGGTGCCCGGGTCACATCGAGCTTGCCGACCGTGCCGATCTCCTGCTCGTCGCACCCGCGTCGGCCGCCGCCCTCGCGCGTCTCGCCAACGGGTTGGCCGACGATGCGTTGACCTGCGTCGCCCTCGCCACGCACGCGCAACTGCTGATCGCCCCGGCCATGAACGGAAAGATGTGGTCGCATCCCGCCACGACGCGCAACGCCGAGATTCTGCGCGAGCGCGGCGCGCTTTTCATCGGGCCCGACGAAGGCATGCTCGCGTGCGGCTACGAAGGTGCGGGCCGACTTTGGCCCGTCGAAAGAATCGCGGTCGAAGCGCAGTCATTGCTCTCGTCGCGCTGATTTTTTCCGCATGCGAAGTGCGCGCATCGCGCATAAGACTTCGGGTTTGCGAAAAATTTTTTGGATGTTTTTGAAAAAAACCGTTGACGTTTTTGTCAGTGAGTCCTACGAACGCCATTGTGAGCTGCAATAAAAGCATTCTCCAAACCCGCCACTGCGGTTCGAAAGGGGGGATTTTGGATGCCCGCTAAAAAGAAAAAGGTCGCCAAGAAAAAAGCTGCGAAACGCAAGCCCGCCAAGAAGGCTGCTAAGAAAAAAGCTGCGAAACGTCGCCGCTAACTCTTCGTAGTTTATGTCAGTTGCATGGGAGGGGATAACATCCCCTCCCAATTTTTTTGTCCGCCGCGAAGCGCGCGTCTGCTAATCCCTTGGATGTCATGTCCGAATTTCTCACCACCGCCGTCGACGCCGCACTCATCGCGGGAAAAATCCTGCGCGAAAATTTCGGTCAAACGCTGGAGGTCGATGAGATGCATGCGCACGACATCAAGCTCGAGATCGACCGCCGGACCCAGCGGGCGATCGAGGACCACATCCTCGCCCGGCACCCGGACCACGCCATTCTCGGCGAGGAGGGCATCAGAGGGGGGACAGGCTCCTGCGAGTGGATTATTGATCCGTTGGATGGGACGGTGAACTACTTCTATGGGCTACCCCACTTCGCCACGACCATCGCGGTCCGGCGCAACAACGAGATTCTCGCCGGGGTCATCCATGATCCGCTGCGCGATGAGACTTGGACCACCGAAGTCGGAGGCCCGGCACTTTTCAACGGCCGGACGATCCAGGTGAGCCCGCGCACCGAACTGCAGGAATGCATCATTTCGATGGGTGTCTCGAAGACGATCGACACCATCGACAGCACCATCCCTGTTTTCAACCGGGCCATCCGACGCGTGAAAAAGATGCGCATGATGGGCAGTGCAGCTTTGGACATCGCCTATGTGGCGTGCGGTCGCCTCGACGCCTACATCGAGAGCAACATCAGCCTGTGGGACATCGCCGCTGGCGTGCTCCTCGTGCAAAACGCCGGCGGACATGTCGACCTGCAACCGCATCCGGACAAGCCCAACAAGTTCAGCATCTCGGCAACGAGCGGGAACGCCGACTTCGCCTCGCTGACCCGTTCCTGATTTCAACTCCCATCCCCCAACCCTCAACCCTGCAGTGACCACCACAGGCCTCGGCTACGACATCCATCGCTTCATCGCCGGACGCCCGCTCGTTCTCGGCGGGGTGGAAATCCCGCATGACCTCGGGCTGGACGGACACTCCGACGCAGATGTGCTCAGCCATGCGATAGCGGATGCGGTGCTCGGCGCCATCGGCGAGCAGGACATCGGCCACCACTTCCCCAACACGGATCCCTCCATCCGCGGCATCAGCAGTCTGGAGATTCTGCGCAAAGCCGCCGAACTGGTCCGGGCCCGCGGCGGCCGCATCAACAGCATCGACGCCACGCTCATCGCCGAGGCACCCAAGATCGGGCCTTATGTTTTCCCCATGAGAGAGCGCATCGCCGGAGCGCTCGGCCTTCCGGCCGCGCGGGTCGCGGTGAAGGCCACCACCAACGAAGGACTCGGGTCGATCGGCCGCGGCGAAGGCATCGCGGCCATGGCTGTCGCGTCGGTCGAATTGCCCTGAGCGATGTCCCTTCGTTTCCACAACACCCTGACGCGTTCCGTCGAGCCCTTCGTCCCGCTCGATGTGACGGGCCGCACGGTCAAGGTCTACACCTGCGGTCCGACGGTCTACAACCACGCGCACATCGGGAACTTCCGCGCCTACGTCTTCGAAGATCTGCTGCAGCGGCACCTGGAATACCGCGGCTTCGGGGTGCATCGCGTGATGAATCTGACCGACGTGGACGACAAGACTATCCGGGGGGCGCGGGAAAAAGGTGTTCCCCTCGCCGATTTCACAGCCCCGTTCAAGGCGGGTTTCTTCGAGGACTTGCGTGCGCTGCGGATCAAGCCGGCCGACCAGTTTCCCTGCGCCACTGATCCGGAGCACATCGCGCGCATGGTCGCCATGATCGAAAAGCTCGTGGCGGACGGCCACGCCTACCAGGCCGACGACAGTTCGGTGTACTTCCGCATCGGGAGTTTCCCCAGCTACGGGCAACTGGCCCACCTCAACCTCGAGGAACTCCGCCCCTCGGGCCGGATCAGCTCCGACGAATACGAGAAGGAGAGCGTCGGCGACTTCGCGCTGTGGAAAGCGCACGATGCTGATGACGGCGACGTCGCGTGGGACAGCCCCTGGGGCCGGGGTCGGCCGGGGTGGCACATCGAGTGCAGCGCCATGGCCACGGCGCTCCTCGGGGATCGGCTCGATATCCACTGCGGCGGGGTGGACAATATTTTCCCCCACCACGAGGCCGAGATCGCCCAGACCGAATGCTGCACCGGCCAAACATTCGTCAATCTGTGGATGCACTGCGCCCACCTCATGGTGGAGGGACGCAAGATGGCCAAGTCGTTCGGCAACTTTTACACGTTGCGCGATCTTTTGGACAAAGGTTGGACCGGGCGCGAGGTGCGCTATGTGCTGCTTGCCGCCCATTACCGGCTGCCCCTCAACTTCACCTTCGAGGGCCTCGCCGGGGCGCGCAGCGCGCTGCAGCGCCTCGACGAATGGCAGCAGCGCCTCTCCGAGCTTGCAGCCACCGCGAAGAAAAGCGAATCCCACCCGCTCATTGCGGAGGACCAATTCGCCGCGGCCCTCGATGACGATCTGAACATCTCCGCTGCCTTGGGCGCGCTTTTCGACTTGGTGCGAGACAGCAACCGAGCGATGGACCAAGGCGAAGTCTCCCCCGAGCAGGCACGGGGATTGCTGGATTACTGGGAACAGATCAACTCGGTGCTCCGCCTCGAACCAGAGGTCGCTGCGATCCCCGCCGAAATCACCGCTCTGCTCGAAGAACGCACCGCCGCCCGCACCGCCAAGGACTGGGCCAAGAGCGACACCCTGCGGGATACGTTGCTCAAGCACGGCTGGATGGTCAAAGACACCAAGGACGGCACCAAGCTGACCCGCGCGGGAGGATGAAGGAAGTTGAGGGTTTAGAGTTGAGGGTTGAGAGAGGAAGGCACACGATCTTGTCACCCGCCACACGTCACTCGTCACTTCCCCGATGCCCTACACCCCCTCCGACTATCTCGACCTCGAGCATACCGACCACCGGTCGCTCTTCGAAAAGGTGACCAATGTCTGGGAGGCGTTGCCGCTCATCGCCTCCTACCTCCAGTTCCGGCTCAAGCCGGCCATCCGCGGCAAGCAGATCGGGCGCCCCTTCATCAGCAACGCCGTCTACATCGGCGAAGGCACGGTCATCGAACAGGGCGCCATGATCAAAGGTCCCGCCTGGATCGGCGACCAATGCGAGATACGGGCCGGTTGCTACATCCGCGAAAACGTCATCGTGGGGAACGGCGCGGTCCTCGGCAATTCCTGCGAATTCAAAAACTGCATCGTCTTCGACGAGGCCCAGGTTCCGCACTTCAACTACGTGGGCGATTCCATCCTCGGCCACAAGGCGCACCTCGGCGCCGGTGTTATCTTGTCCAATGTCCGCTTGGATCGGGCCGAAATCGTCGTTCACGGAGAGGACAGTGCCACCCCGACCGGTTTGAAGAAATTCGGCGCCATCGTCGGCGACCGGGCCGAAATCGGCTGCAACGCCGTCCTCAGCCCGGGTTCGATGATCGGACGCGATGCGATCGTCTATCCCGGCGTCCAGTGGAAGGGCGTCCTGCCAGCACAAACCATCGCCAAGCTGCGGCAGCAGATCGAAACGACCCGTCGCGACTGATCAGTCTTGCGGCGTGATTGTTCCGGGATCTCAAGCCACCGCTCGAAAAAAGTCTGCCATCTCACCCGCCATGCGGGCTCCCTGCTCCTGGCTGAACAAGTCCGAGGAGCACTCGAGGCGGCAATCCCACACGTCGCCCTCGGCGTGGATGAAGAGCGTCAGGTCGAGCTTGCTGGTCCCCGTGTCGCAAATGATCTCGCGCGCCACAACCTGATCGAGTCGCACTGGTTGCACCCCTTCCTCCAGCAGCACAAACATGGCCTGGAACAACGAACGGTCTCCGGATTCGCGGCGAGGAAGAGCAAGCCCGACCATCTTGGCAAAGGGTAATTGCGCGTGATCGAACGCGGCCAGAACGGTCTCGCGCACACGCCGGAGTAAGGCTCGGAAATTTTCCCCTTCCTCGAACTTCGTGCGGATCGGCAGTGTGTTGAGAAAGCAACCGATCAGCGATTGAGTCTCCGGTCGATCCCGTTCGGCAAACGGGGTTGCCACCACGAGATCGTTCTGCCCGCTGCGGCGGCACAGCCACAACTGGAATGCCGCCAGCATGACCACGAAGACCGTGGTCCCTTCCCCGCGGGCCAAGGACCAGAGGCTTGAGACAAATTCGGCAGGAAGCTCGAAACCATGGGTCACTCCGCGCCCGGTAGCCTGCGGTGGACGCTTCACCGCGGCGGGCAAAGAGAGAGGCGCCGGAAGATCCGCGAGTTGCCGCCGCCAGTAAGATGTCGCGGACTCAAGCCCTTGCGCGGAGAGATTCCGGCGCTGCCATACGGCGTAGTCGGCATACTGCAGCGGGAGATCGGGCGGCGCGTCACCCGCATAGAGGCTTTGCAACTCAGCCACCAGCACCCGCATGGACCACTCGTCGATGATGCTGTGATGGAAAGTCAGTAGGAGAATATTTTCGTCGTCGGCCAACTTGACCCACAGGGCGCGCCAGAGCGGGGCATGGGCCAGATCAAAAGGCCCGCGCGACTCTTCGCGCAACAATCTAGTCGGATCGGAACCTTCGGATATCACGGTTTTTCGCCATGGCAGCTTCAGTTCTCCTGCAGGAGATATTTTCTGCTGCAATCCTCCATCTTCGAAAACCAGAGCGGTGCGAAGCACCTCGTGGCGGCTCATCACAGTTTCCAAGGCCACGCGCAGGCGCTTCTCGTCGATTGAACCGCTGAACCGCCAGGCGAACGGCTGGTTGTAAGTGGCGGGATCCGGGAGAATTTGTTGCACGAACCACATGGCCTCCTGTGCGCAGGACGCTGGCAACGCAAGATGACGATCCGCTCTCGGGATGGGCGCCGCCGGGTCGGAAAAAGTATTTAGTTTTTCGGCCAGATCCCCGATCGTGGGGTTTGCAAAAATAAGTCCTAATGGAACTTGGAGCCCCAGCCGCTTGTTGATTTCCACGCAGCAGGCCGTCACCAGGAGGGAGTTCCCGCCCATCTCGAAGAAGTTGTCCTGAATGCCGATCGCTTCGCGCGCGAGGACTTCCTTCCAGATCTCGCTCAACTTTCGCTCCAACTCGTGGCGGGGAGCCGCGTATTCGACGCCAATTGGCACTTCGCGGCCTTTGGTCTGCGCCAGCGCCTGACGATCCACTTTGCCATTGGAGGTCAGAGGCAACACATCCAAGAGAGCAAACCGGGCGGGTATCATGTAGTCGGGCAACTGCCGACCGCTCCATTCACGAAGCGAGACCAGCGAAAGATCTACATCTTTTCGGGGAACCACAAAGGCGACCAGTTCCCTGCCCCCGAACCCCTCCACCGCCAGCACGGCGCAGCCCGCGACACCGGGATGTTTTCCGACCACCGCCTCGACTTCACCCAACTCAATGCGATGCCCGCGGATTTTCACCTGAAGATCCGACCGGCCCAGAAATTCAATCGTTCCATCGGAAAGGCGACGCGCCACATCACCCGTCTTGTAAATTTTCTCGCCCGGGGTTTTTTCGAAAGGATTCCTGATGAATCTCTCCGCGGTCAGTTCCGGTTGGTTGCGATATCCCCTGGCCAAGGGTAGCCCAGAAACATACAAATCGGCGGCGGCACCGACAGGTGCGGCTTGAAGGGACTCATCCAGTAGGTGAATCTCGCAGTTGGGCAGAGCGCGACCAATGGGGGGCAAATCCAGCCAAGAGTCCGGGTTGCCTTCCAACATGAACCCGGCCACCACATGCGTCTCGGTTGGCCCATAGTGATTCCAGAGGCGCGCGCTCGGGAGTTGACCGAAGAACCACCGAATACCGGGACTGATGCGGAGCTGCTCGCCGGCGACGAACACTTCTTTTAGTCCAGTTGGAACGATACGTCGCCTCTGCGCAGCCGCAGCCAAATGCTCCAGAACAACAAAAGGCAAAAATAGACGGTCGATTTTCCGGCGGTCGATGAAGTGGATCAATGCCTCGGGATCCAGCCGAGTCATGCTGTGCACCAAGACCAAGGTTCCACCCGAAGTCCAAGTCGCAAAGATTTCCTGAAAGGACACGTCGAACCCCAAGTTGGCGAATTGCAGGGTGCGGCCGGGCTTCAGGTCAGATGAAATCGACTTTTGCCAGCGGAGCAAATTGACCAGCGCCCGGTGCGGCATCTCCACTCCCTTCGGCTGTCCGGTGGATCCTGAGGTATAAAGAACATAGGCCAGATTTTCCGGACGCAAGAGAGGCGGAGGTTTCAACTCGGTAGAGCTGTCGGTTGCGCTATCCACGCCA
>JBAXCT010000086.1:0-8238 GCA_037141375.1 Chthoniobacterales bacterium
GGCAAATGGCTTCGGGATGCTCGCTGCGGGGATTGTCCGAGGTGACGATGCACCAATCCGAAAGATCCTCGGCCGCGCGAGCCATGGGAGCCCGCTTCGAGCGGTCACGGTCGCCGCCACAGCCGAAAACGGTCACGAGCCGCACCGGTTCCAGCGAGCGCAGGGTGCGCAGTACATTTCCCAAGGCATCCGGCGTGTGCGCGTAGTCGACAAAAACACGGAACGACTTCGGCCCGGTAACCATTTCGAGACGCCCGGGCACCTGGGGGGTGCTCCTGAGAGAATCAACCGACTTCCGCACATCGTGGCCCAGCGCGCGCATCGCGGCCAGCGCGGCGAGCGAGTTGTAGACATTGAACGGACCGAAGAGCGGGAGCCGAACAAGATAGCTGCGCCCCTCGGCCTCGAGGGTGTATTGTGTGCCGTGGAAATCCGTGCGGAGATCGACCGCACGGAACATGGCTCCGGAGGACTGACCGTAGGTGACGGTTGTGACCCGCGGAGCGTAGTGGTCGACCAGCCTCCGACCATGGCGGTCATCGATATTGACGACGGCTGTTCCGCGTTTGTGCGTCTGCGCGGAGATCTGTTCGAAGAGCAGGGCTTTGGCCGCATAATAGGCCTCCATTGTCTCGTGGTAATCGAGATGATCCTGCGTCAGATTGGAAAATATTCCTGCGTCGAACTCCACTTGCTGCACGCGGCCCTGATGCAGGGCATGACTCGACACTTCCATCACCGCGGCGCGACAATTGATATCGCGCATCTCACGGAGCAGACGCTGCACATCATCCGCTTCGGGCGTCGTGCGCTCGGCCGGCAATTCGCGTGGGCCGATGACATAGCGCACCGTGCCGATCAACCCGCAAGGCCGATCCGCCCGATCGAGAAGGTGTTTGAGCAGAAAAGATGTGGTTGTTTTCCCGTTGGTTCCCGTGATACCGACCGTTTGCAATTGGAGCGAAGGATGGTGGTAGAAGGACGCAGCGACCGCCGCTAAAGCCGAGCGAGGATCCGACACCCGTACCATCGTGGCACGCGGCACTTCGATGTCCGAGGCGGTGATGACGGCCACGGCACCTTTCTCCACCGCTTCGAGCACAAAACGCGCGCCGCCTTGGCGCTCATCACCTTCCCGGCCGGGCGTCACACTGGCCAGAGCGACAAAAAGAGCCGCAGGTCCGACAAGGCGGGAATCATGGGTCAGCGCTTTGATTTCCCGATCCACCGGACCATCCACGACAAAAGATCCGGTAGGAAGGGAGGCAAGAATCTTGGAAAGCAGCATGATTCAGTTGAGATCGCCGTCCGGCTTGTTTGCCGGAGGCACCTGCGCAATGGTGGTCCCCTCCGTTTCGTCCTGACGCGCCGGCAAATCCAAATGGCGAGCCATCGCCGCGCCGATGCGCGAGAAGATCGGTCCGGCGATCGTGCCGCCGTAAGTCGATGTTCCGGGCGTACGCGGATTGTCAACCAGTATGATCCCTGCCACCTCCGGATCATCGGCCGGGAAATAGCCGGCAAACGAAACCACATACTGCCCGGTAAGATAGCCTCCGGCAGGGTTGGGCTTCTGCGCCGTTCCTGTCTTGCCTGCCACCGGATAGCCGCTGATCGCGGCGAGGGGCGCCGTGCCATCCTCGCTGACCACACCCCGCAAAGCCTCACCAATCTTCGCAGCCGTTTCCTCCGAGATTACTCTCCGGACGACTTGGGGATGGAAGGAAAGCACCTCATGGCCCTGTTGGTCGCGGACGGAGTGGACGATCTTCGGGAGCATCATGTTGCCGCCGCTGGCGATGACCGACATGCTCATGACGCTCTGCAAGGGGGTAACTGCCACCTCTTGACCCATCGTTACGCGTGTGATGGAAAGTCCGGACCATTGGTGGACCGGGTGAACCAAGCCGGGTATCTCCCCGGGCAAGCCAAGCCCGGAACGATCCCCGAAACCAAAGCGGCGGATGTATTCGTAAAAAGTGTCCGCGCCGAGGTGCAGGCCGATTTTGGCGCACCCGATATTGGAGGATTTGACGAGGATGTCGTGTACCGAGAGTTCTCCGTATTTATGGACGTCGTTGAGTGACTTGCCACCGTAGAAGAAATTTCCATTCTCACAGTTGAACTTTTGCTCCGCCGTGACGGCTTGCTCGTTGAGGGCAGCGGAAACAACGACGAGTTTGAAGGTCGAACCCGGCTCGAACATGTCGACGATAGCCCGGTTCTTGGTGGTCTCGATGGGGGCGTTGGCGTGATCGTTGGGGTTGAATGCGGGCCTTGTGGCCATGGCTAGCACTTCACCGGTGCGCGGACGCACGAAAACGGCGGTAATCATGTTCGGGTTAAGTCGTTTGTAGGAATCGTCCAACTCCCGCTCCACGATGTCCTGCAAACCCATGTCGACCGTCAACTGCACCGTCATGCCGTTGCGGGCGGGTCGCTCAACGCTGCGGTAAGCGACGATTTCGCGGCCCGTGCGATCACGCTCGGTGTAAACGAACCCGTCCTCACCCCGCAGGTAGGGTTCCATCATCATCTCGACGCCTTGAATCCCTCGGCCCTCGTGGTCGAGAAATCCGAGCACGTGGGCCAGCATGTTGTCGTTGGGATAATTCCGCTTCGGTTCGGGCTCGAAAGTGACGCCGCGTAATTTGGCTTCGGCCAACTCGGTTTTTAGCTTGGTCGCTATTTCAGCCGAGACATTCTTTTGCATCACCACGTAAGGTCTTTTGGTAGCAAGACGCTCGGTAATTTGTCCGACGGGAAGAGAAAGACAACGCGCAAGAATATCGGCAAGCTTTGTCCTCTGCACGTCGGTACGCACCTTCGAATCCACGACGATTTTGTAGATGGGAACGTTGTCGGCGAGGATCTCACCGTTGACATCGACGATTTTACCGCGCTCCGCGCGCACGGGATTTCTTTTGGCGGTGGTATCTGCCGCCACGCGGGCATACTCCTCATGCTTGCCCACCTGCAAGTGGACGAGACGAGCCGAGTAGGCGCTGAGCACCAAAGCCAGCACGATGCAGACGAAACCTGCGCGGCGATGCGGTCCAGGACTCATGGCATGACCTCCGCATGGTCCGCGGACAGGGCAGCCGAAGCGCTCTGAGGGCGCAGGCGCACAAGACGCATATCGGTCACCGGCATCATTTTTATAAACCCCTCCTCGCGCCGGCGCTCGAGGGCGGGCCGCGCAGTCATCCGGATGATCTCGCCGCTGGCTACTTGGATTTTTTCTTCCAAATCACGAACCTTCTGCTCGAGTTCACGGCAAAGATCACCATCTGTTTTGAGCTTCTGCGTCATGTTGACATAGCAAAGACCGAGCAAACCGACGAAAGCCACCAGACAAAGCCATGGCATGAGCGACCCGAGCGGCAGCACCTGGTCATTGTTGGAGCGACTCAAGCAGCCACCTCCTGCTGGCAGAGCATCTGCACCGCGCGAAGCCGCGCCGAGCGGGCTCGCGGGTTGGATTGGACTTCCTGCGCCGAGGCCTCGAGCGGCTTGCGGGTCAGATCGCGGAAACGCCAGGCTGGATTGGGTCGTGGCGCAGGCCATTCCGGACGATCCAGCCACTGCTCGCTGCCGGCGCGGAAGACTGACTTGACCAGCCGGTCCTCGAGCGAGTGGAACGTGATGACAACAAAATGCGCGCCGGAGCGCAGCAAGGAAGGAAAACTCTCCAGCGCCAGGCGCAGCGCACCGAGTTCGTCGTTCACGGCGATACGCAAGGACTGGAAGACGCGCGTGGCGGGATGGATACGGCCGCGGCGGGGAAGAATTTTCTCGAGGAGAGCGGCCAGCTGACCTGTCCGCGTAAAGGGGGCCCGGGTGCGCTCGGCCACGATGGCGCGAGCAACGCGGCGCGCCTGCGGTTCATCGCCGTACTCGCGGAAAATGCGCGCGAGATCGGCTTCGGACGAGGAATTTACTAGATCCGCGGCGGGCTGACCGCTGCTGCCGTCCATGCGCATGTCGAGAGGACCATCATGGCGGAAGCTGAAGCCGCGCGCGGGCGTGTCGAGTTGATGCGAGGAAACCCCGAGGTCGAGGAGAGCCCCGTCGAACGGGGCCGCGGCGAGCACCGCAGGATCTCCGGCCGCGTCGGCAAAGTTGGTATGGACACCGTGGAACCGTTCGCCGAAGGGTGCCAGGCGCGATCCGGCCTCGGCCAAGGCGGCGCGGTCCCGATCGAGAGCGACAACGCTGGCCCCGGCGCCGAGCAAAGCCTCGCAATGACCTCCGCCGCCGAGAGTGCCGTCGATGTAGATGCGCCCGGATTGCGGGGCGAGCAGACGGATCACCTCTTCGCGCATGACCGGCTGATGCCAGACTGCGGAATCAGGGCCTGCGGTGCGTTGAAGGTTTTCGGAGACCGAACTGCTCATAAATTGTGCGGACGCGGAGGCGGAGGCAGGACGCGCCCTCCGCCCGTCCCCCCGCGTCTTTTTTTGCGGAGAAACCGAAGGCGAACTTGCGGTCGGCTTTTGCCATGCTTGGTGATCGTTGTTCTTGGGGTTTCGGGGGTGTGGAGGGCGGCAGCTACAGACCGACTTCTCCCGCCACCCGGCGGAAGACTTCTTCTTCTTGGGCTGTAGCATCCGCCCAGCGCTGTGTGTTCCAAATTTCCATCCGGCTATGGCTGCCGATGAGCACCACTTCGCCGTCGAGACCGAGACGGCGGCAGTATTCCTCCGGCAGCAGGATGCGGCCCTGCTTGTCGACCGAGACGAGTTGGGCCAAGGCGTAGAATCGGCGGATAAATTTCCGGCGATCGGCGGGGCTGATCGCGAGGTTGGATTCCACGTCGCTTTTCACGCGATCAAAATCATGCGGCGGCAGGATCATCAAAAAATTTCCCGCCGCATCGGGCACTGCAAAAAATTCTTCCTGCTCCCCGAGTCCGCGCCAGCGCGAGGGGATCGTCACCCGGTGCTTGGCATCGACCGCGTGGCGAAATTCACCCGCATAGACTGTCTGTGCTGTAGATGATTTTGCCATGATCAGGGTTGTGGCACCATATCGCACCACTTTTACCCACTTTAAACCACTTAGACCTCGAGGTCGTCAATCCAATAAAGGAAGGTTTTTGGTGATTTTAGGCTATTGTCCGCTTCTCCAATGGCGGCCCCTGAATACTCAATTGCCGGGCACGACAGGCTTCCAAGCTTGAGCCTGCTGGTGAAATTCTCCACCTTGGAGGCTCTGCGCGCTTACCATGCCATTTATTGACTCTGTCTTCGGCCGGCTGCGGCGGCATCCCAAGAGGATCGTGTTTCCTGAAGGGGAAACCCAGCGGGCCGTCATGGCGGGTCGGCGTTTCTACGAATTAGGACTAGGGGTTCCCATTCTTTTGGGCCGCCGGGCCGTGATCGAGGAAATCGCCCGCCGTGAGCGCATTCCTTTCGACCATCTGGGCGTCATCAACCCGGAGACCTCGGCCGATCTGCCGGACTTCTGCCGTTTTCTCGAGACTCTCGACCGCTACAAGAACTTCGGCCTATCCGATGCGCGGTCGTTGCTGCTCAACCCCAACTACTACGCGGCGATGATGGTGCAATACGGCCGGGCCGACGGCGTGGTCGGCGGGGTCGAATCGCCCACTGCGGCGCTGCTGCGCCCTCTTCTGCGGGTGGTCAAACCCTCGGGAGGACAGCACCTGGTGAGCAGTTGCGTCATCGCCGATACCGGACGCGAGGACATCGGACACCGCGGCCTGCTGGTCATGGCCGATTGCGGAGTGATCCCCTCGCCCGACGTCGAACAACTCGCGGCCATCGCGCTGCAATCGGGCCATCTCTGCCGTCAACTGACCGGCGAAACACCGCGTGTCGCGATGCTGAGCTACTCGACCCGCGCAAGCACTGTGACGGCAGGCACGGAAAAAATCGCGGCGGCGACAGCGCTCGCGCGACAGCAGGCGCAGGCAAGGCATTTGCAGATCGAGATCGACGGAGAACTCGAGGCCGACGCGGCGCTGCTCCCCGAGGCGGCCCGCGCCAAATCGGTGCAATCTTCCGTCGCGGGAAAGGCCAATGTGCTCGTTTTTCCTGATCTGCACAGCGGCCACATCGCGGCTAAACTCGTGCGTATTCTCGGCGGCCGTGCTTACGGGCAGATCATCACCGGCCTGACCAAACCCGCCGCCGATGTCTCGCGCTCGGATGATGTCGAGACGGTCGCCGCCGTAGCAGCGATCGTCGGCCTCCAGGCGATCGAGATGAGACGCCTGCAAGAAATGGCCGAGGAGGAAAAAAAGAAAACAAAACCGCGGCGCGCTAGTCGGGCCTGATTTTTTCCAGGATCTCGAGCGTGCGCCGCACATTCTCGGCGAGAGAGCACTGCGCCGCGGTTGCGCGGCATGCATCGGCCGCAGTCGCCGCGCGACCGCCGTGCTCCCAGAATCGCAACGCGTCCGCGAGGCCCGTGATGTCGTCCGCCGATTCGACGACCGAGCCGGTGACTCCTTCGCTCAGAATTTCCGAGCAGCCGTTGGAGCCGGTGGTGATGACTGGCCGCCCCATCGCGAGGGCCTCAAGACAGGCATTGCTGAACGGATCGTAGATCGTGGGCAGAATGAATACGTCGGCGGCGGCAAGCACGGGGCGAATATCCCGCTGCGGACCGAGGAACACCGTCTCCACAGCCGGCCGCGCCGGAGGACGGCCGCGCCCGGCGACGACGAGTTTGCTCCCGGGCAAAGCAGCCTTGGCCATCGCGGGCAGGGCAAACCGCAGGCCCTTGCGCTTCCAGCCCGTGCCGGCGAACGCAGCCAGAAAAGCATTTTCGGGAAGACCCAGCGCGCGGCGCGCTTCAAGTTTCCCCATCGCGCCCCGCGCATAGTCCTCCGGCACGCCGTTGCGAACGAGGTGGATGCGATCTTCGGGGTAGGAAAACAATTTGGTGATTTCCTCCGCGACCAACCGCGAGTTCACGACAACTGCACCGGTGTGCTCCCGCGAAAAACAATAACGCTCCAACTTGTAAAGATGCCGCTGCTTGCGCCCGGCAAGACGCAGCCAGACCTGCCAGAAAGGATCATAGCGCAAGCGTCGGCGCATCCATGCGGCGTGGACCCCATCGCCGGCGCGGTAGCAGTCCGCGGAGATCAAACGCTCGAGGCTGAAGACAATGCCATCGCCCCAAGAGCGGCGCCACTTTTCAACAGATTGCGCAAACGCCCAAGGTGTCTTGCCGCGCAGGACAGTTTGCGGCATGCCATCGAGCACATCTTCCGGCCACGGCCGGTCGCAAATCAGCACGAGGTGGCGGCCGGATTTTCTGGCGACAGCGGCGAACCTCGACAAGAATTTTTCCGCGCCCCCGGTCGGTGAGTATCCGCGGCGGACCAGAGCGATGGGTCTGGGTGCCGTGGGATTGCTCTGTCTGACGATCATAGCCCGCCTCCCAGAATTTCGATGGCCGTGGCGGGTTGCTTCTCACCGGATTCTTCGCCGGAATCTTCGGCCAAAGGACCCGCCGTTCCGCCGAAAAGAACAAAGCCCTGATCGAGCCCCGACGGCGGCAACAAACCCCGCCATCCGGCCAGTCCCGGAAAAGGTGGGACGGGCGCCGACCAAGCGGATTGCTCCATGAGGAAAGACTGCTCGTCGCTGGCCGCCGAACGCGCATCTTCACCTCTCGCCGCCCAAGCCTCGAGTTGGACCCAACCGCTGGGCTCGAACTCGAGCCGGAACGGCGGCATCTCTTGTCCCAACGCCGCAGGCAACAAACCGCGCCACCCCCTCACTCCAGCAACCGCTTCTTCAATGAAGGCACCAATGTTGGCGAGGGGTTGGTACTCGAATTCCTCTCCCGCCGGCACCCCATTATCCGCCGCGCGGTACTGGGCCAAAAGCGTGGGCGGTTTCCTCGTCCGCGTGAGCTGCGCATATTCGAGGATGCCGAGAGCGATCGATTCGGCAAGGCGGTCACGCCAGATTATGGACTGCAGTTGCCGAGCATCCCTCGGATGGCTGAGGAAGCCGCACTCGACGAGCACGGCGGGAACAGTGGCCCGCCGCAGCACCGCAAAGCGGGCGCGCTTCATCCCTCGGTCGAACATGGGCACGCGTCCGAGCATGGCGTGATAGATCGCGCCGGCCAAAGCCTCGCTCGCATGATCCAAGCGGTGGCCGTATTCCGCTGAAAAACTTCGCCGGGTGAGGAAGGAGTCGTTGCTGTTGGGTGCTCCTCTCGGGGTGAGTGTGTAAATTTCGAATCCGGTCG
>JBAXCT010000087.1:0-8226 GCA_037141375.1 Chthoniobacterales bacterium
GCGCGGATTGCGCGCTGGAGAACGGCTTGAGCTTTTGGATCTGCGGCGACCAACTCCTCAAGGGCGCGGCACTCAATGCCGTGCAGATCGCCGAGCTGCTAGCCTAAAACTGTAGTTGATCGTTGAGGGCCTGAGGGGCGCGGTCAAGACATAGGTAACACCTGCCGTGAGTTGTTGGCTTTCAACCTCTCAATTGGTCGCCGCGGCGACCTGTCTCCGCCCGCCGCGGCGGACTCCGGTTCATAACCTCACCCCCCTGATCGTTCAATGCGGGTCGCTTCCCCCGGAACTTGACGAATCTGATCGCCAACCCGCAACGCGTCAGGTACCCAGAGGATTGGAAAGAGGCAATCAACTCGTCAAGGACCACCAGACATGCCCATCGTCAAGATCAATAGAAAGAAACAATCCTGGTGGATCCAGCTTCTTAAGCACATTTGGAAGCCGGCCTTGGTGGCCGCCATCGTTCTCCCCCTCGGATACTACTTTTTCACTGGCTGGCGCGCTCGCGACCTGGCCCGCAAGGCGCAGCTGAGTTTCGACCAAGGTGATTACCAGCAGGCGTGGCTGCAGATCCGCAGCGCACGGAGCCTGCGTGCCGATGATCCTGAGATGCTGCGTATTGCCGCTTTGCTCGAGGGTAAATTCGGCCAGAAGGAATCGCTGCAGACTTGGGACAAACTGGGGGCAATCGAGCAACTGGATAGCGAGGACTTTGAAGAAATATCCAAGACCGCGCTCCGCTTCGGTGACGACAAGCAGTTCACTGCAGCAGTTGCCAAGCTCGAGGCCTTGGGCGCGAAGGGCAAAGCTGGTGCGCTGCGCACGACCAGACTGATGAAGCGCGGCGATCTCGACCGAGCCATCGCCGAAGCGCGACGCACCGCTGAAACTTCCGGCGATCCGCAGGACAAACTCTCGCTGGTGCGGTTGCTTATCCAGCGGCACGGACAGGTGGGCATCGATGGTCGCTCGAGAGCGGAGGATGCGCCCGCTTTGGAGGAGGTCGTTCGTATCACCGAGGATCTGCAGACGACCGATTCGGGTCCAACGGCTCTCGGCCTCGGTCTGGCCCTCCTTCCGTTGGACCCTGCGACCTCCCAGAAATGGGCGGATGCTGCCATGCAGAATATGACCGCCACCAACCTTGCTCTCCTGCCCGCAGCGGAATTTCTGGTGCGTAGCAAGCAAAAGGATATCTCGGCGTTGAACGCCAAACTGCGCCCCATCTTCGAGAATGCACCGCTGTTACAGCGTGCTGATTTCGCCCTGTGGCTGTCGCGCCATGGACTCCCGCAGGAGAGTCTGAACCTTCTGACCGCGCAGGAGGCTGTCGATAATGTGCCGGCCTTCCTCGCGCGCACCGCCGCCATGGGGAGCACGGCAAACTGGGCCGGGGTGCTCGAGACGGTCGGGGCGGCCAAAGGTATTCCGGAGTCCATGCTGGTGATATCCCGTGCCTGGGCAGAGTCCTCCTCGGGAGACCTGAAAGCCGGTGCCAATTCGGTGCGTGCCGCCGTGCGCGCGGCTGCCCACGAGGGGCGCCTTGATGCCATGCTCTCGGCGGTGGACGGCATCGGCGCGGGCCAACTGGCGAACGAAGAGTTGATTCAGCTTTGCACCGAACCGGCGACGGCGGGTGCCGCCTTCGGCATGCTTCGCCAAAGAATGGGCCGCACGGCCGGCACGGCAGAGATTGTTAAGATCTACGAGGAGAAAGCAAAAAATGCGACGCCCGACGCCCTCTCGGTCCGTGATTTTGGCCGCTATCTCGAGGCCCTGAGGGGTTCGCTGGTCAGCTTGGATGACACCGCCGCAGCGATCGAGGAAGACCCTGCCAATCCCGCTCCCCGCGCCACCCAAGCGCTGGTTCTGCTGCGCCGCAACCAACCGAAGGAAGCGAAAGCAGCCTTCGAGGAACTGACCGTTTTTTTCAAGCAGATGACCGCCGCCGAGCAGGTGATCGTCGCGGCTTTCACCTACGGAACCGGCGACATTCCGCTGGCCTTGAAGATGCGTCAGGCGATCAAGACCGAGATCCTAAACCCTGGCGAAAAAGCCCTGCTTGAGCAATTCGTGCCCAAGGAGATCTCAACAAAATAACCGATTTCCCCCTTGATTTCCGAAACAAACAGCATATTAGATTATCTGTTAATCACTGGTATTCAGATTATTAAGACTCACTTAAATGCGAGGTGCCAATTGCGGGGCGATTCCAGATAAAAAAATCGAAAAAATCCTTGCCATCCAATGAAACCGATTCATACTGCTTCTCAAATCACCAAATACATAACCATGAAAACCAAACTCCAACACACGTTCGTCAAAGCTCTCGCCCTCGGCGTAGCGTTGACTTTCCTCAGCCACACCTCGCCCGCCGCGGTTGTGGTCACGATCGACGACTTCAAGACCGCGCAAGCTGTGACCAATGGCGCGACGGGCGGTGGTCCCACTGCCTCCACAAGCAGCATAACGCCGCTGCCATTTTCTCAGCGTGTTCTATCGCTCAGCAACAGTGAAGGGTCGACAGGTGCCAACTCAATGTTCCAAGTTGCCACCAACGCCAACAACGGCGGTCCTCGCTTGGCTCTGAGCGTGGATGCAGAGGCTTCGGCAATTTTGTCATCGACGTGGGGAACCAATGGCTTGGCCTACAATCTAGCGGGTGGGCGCAGTGGAGCTGACCTCACCAGCTGGCTGACCACCAACGCCCTCGTCTATGATTTGCGCAGCTCTCGTCCTCCCGCCTTGCCATTGACATGGACATTTACAGATAGCTCGGGAAATACAGCGTTTTACAACAAGGATCTCACGCCCACAACATCGCCCGCAATCAACGATCCTGCGTTGGCCTATGCGATGAGGCTTGTTGATTTCACCCCTGTCGGGGCTTTCAACTGGAGCTCGATCAACTTCCTCGCCCTGACCGCCACAAGCGCAGTTAACGTCGGACCCGGTTTCACCATGGTCAACAGCATCCGCATTGCAGAAGTCCCGGAACCCGGCACATGGGCGGCGGCCGCCTTGCTCCTCGGCGTGATGGCCTTCGTCCGCTACCGCAGGGTGCGCAGCGAGCAGGTGCTACCCGACGCTGTATCGTAATCTAGTCGAGATACTCACCAGAAAGGTCGTCCGGTTTCGCCGGGCGACCTTTTTTCTTTGCACCCAAAGCCCTGTGCACTTTTGCAACAGCCACCCTTGGTGGGGCCCCACTGGCCCAGCGGGCCGCTCAGCCCTTCGTGGACATGGAACCGGTCGCTGTGGGGCACGCCGACCAACCCCGCCGCCCGTAGAACCAGTGCTTGAAGCTTTCGGACTCTGCCATGATCCGGAACCATGCAGTCGAAGGCAAAAAGTAGAAACGGTCCCGCGCGCGCGGGAACGATGCCGCGCAGTTAGAACCCCGATGGAACAAACCAGACCGCGTAAAGACTGGTGTCGAAACGCGATAGCACGGCTTTGCAGCGAGCGCTTGCCGAACCAAGGTTCTCTCCGGCAAAATGATCCGCATCGCTTGTTCCCGCACCCAACAATCTCTTTACCGCGTCATGAAAAACCTGATCCTGCCCCTGCTTGCTGCGATCCTTGTGCTCGGCTTCGCGCCCCGCTCATCCGCCTTTAGCGCCGAGGAACTTCAAACGAGGTCCGAAAAGGCGCTCGACCGATTGCTTCATAAAAACAAGAAGGCCCATGCCATCAGCGAGCAGGCTATTGCCGTGCTGGTCTTTCCCGAGGTGATCAAGGGCGGGTTCATGATCGCGGCCCAGCGCGGGGACGGCGTCCTGTTCAAGAATGGGCAGGTGGCAGGCTATTACAACACGACCGCCGCATCGTACGGGATCCAAGCGGGTATCCAGAAATACTCCTACGCGCTCTTCTTCATGAACGAGGAATCGCTCGACTATCTGGCTAAAAGCGGCGGGTTTGAAGTGGGAACCGCCCCGAGCCTGGTTGTCGTTGACGAGGGAATTTCCTCCTCCCTATCCACCACCACCCTGCAGAAAGGAATTTACGCCTTCCTCTTCGGGCAAAAGGGCTTGATGGGTGGCCTCGGCCTTCAGGGAACGAAAATCACCGAGTTCACCCCCAGCGAGTAGGCGTTTCGGGCTCCGGAGGTCCTGCTCTTCGCGGGTTGGACTCCGCGTTACGCCCTTGGTCGAGGACTGAAAATGCTGACGCCGCGCGTCGCTACGCGTCAGCTTTGCAGCCCGCGACAAGCAGGCAGATCTCTCCGCGGGCTGGCTGTTTTTCCGCGCGGGCGGAAAGTTCGGCGGCGGTGCCGCGCCAGTATTCCTCGAATTTTTTGCTCAGCTCGCGGGCCACGCAGATCTGGCGGTCGGGGGCCAGTTCGGCCAGCACGGCAAGGGACCGCGTGATGCGGTGTGGTGACTCGAAAAAGACGCTCGTCTCGCCGCGCTCGAGGGCGGCAGCCAGTGCGTTCTTGCGGCGCCCGGATTTCACCGGAAGGAATCCGCCGAAATAAAATTCATGGAGCGGGAGGCCCGATCCGACGAGTGCGGGAAGGATCGAGGAAGGTCCCGGCAGCACGGTGAACTCGAGCCCGCGTTGGATGCAGGCGTGCACCACGCGATAGCCCGGGTCGGAGATGCCGGGTGTGCCGGCGTCGGTGAGCAGCGCGATATTTTCGCCGGCACCGAGGCGTTGGGCCAACTCCTCGGCGCGCTGCGCCTCGTTGTGCTCGTGCAGGCTGACCAGCGGGCGGCTGATGCCGTGGTGCTTGAGCAGGATGATAGCGTGTCTGGTGTCTTCGGCGGCAATGACATCCGCTTCGCGCAGGAGACGAAGCGCCCGCAATGTGATGTCCTCCAGATTCCCGATCGGCGTGGGGATCAGCGAGAGCAAATCAGAATCCCTCGCTCAAGCGGGTGGCCAGCTTGACCGCGGCATCCGCAAACGCGAGCGGCAGAGCTTGGGTCTCATCGGTCTGCAGGTCTCCGGAGACGAAGAAACTGGTGCGGCCGATGACGGTGCCGCTCATGCAGGGCTTGCCCCCGGAGCGCTCCACCACCTCGTAGCTCACGGTTGTCGTGAACTCGTATTCGCTGGTGGCGAGAACATTGCCTCGCACGGAGCGCGCCGGGCGGCGTTCCACGCGGTCCAGCGTGGTGTAGACGATGGCGTCGGCCCGGTCGGTGTAGCTGACCGTGTAGGTGCCATCGCTCTGCAACTGCTTGATGATGGTATCGGCGAGAAGGGCCTCAACGTTCGGCTCGAGAGTTTTATTTTTTGAAACCGGCACGGAAAGCGTGGTGATCCCGCGCATCATACTGGGCCGCGCATCGCCGAGGGTGTACATGCAGCCGCCGAGGAGGACGGCTGTGCATGCCAGCAGCAAAAGTTTGGTTGCTTTCATCACTCGGCGGGAAGCTCGGGTTCGACGGCGGGGATTGCTTCGTCGGGTTTCAGCGGCTGGACATCATTCGACGAGGTCCGCAGTTGCGGGCGCGGGGCGGGCAATTCTTCCGCCGGTTCCACTTTATCGACGGGCGGTCCTGCGTAGTTGCTCAAGGCCGACGTTTCGACCTGGTTCTGCAGGCGCCGGCGCATGGCGGCGCGCTCGCCGGTCTCGGCGCGCTCAGGGCCAGAACGCAACTGGTCCTCGCCGATCTCGGCGCGTATCTCCTCGATGCGTTCGTTGGCCAGTTTGGCTTTGTCCGAACCGGGTTGTCGGCGGACAATATCGGCGTAATAGATGACCGCCGCGCGGAAGTTGTTGTTGCGGTCGTAAAAACGGGCAATGGAGAACAGGTCGCCCGACTCGCGTCCGGTCATGAGGTCGAGATTTTCGCGGGCCTGGGCGGCTTTCTCGCTGTTCGGGTATTCCGTGAGATATTCCTCGAACGTGTTCTTCGCATCGATTGCCGTGGACAGATCTTGCGAGCGCGAGCGGGCTTCGCTCAGTTGCACGTAGCCTATTTGGTAGAGGGCGTCGTCGGCGTAGTCACTCGATCCGTAGCGGTCGAGGATGGTCTGGTAGGCGGCGATGGCCTGATCATACTGGTTACGGCTCTCGAGGGACTGGCCGAGCTTGAACTGCGCGGCAGGCGCGAATTTCGCGTAGGGGGCGCTGCCCAGGATGGTGCGATACATTTCATCGGCGCGGTCGTAGCGCTTGCGCTGCATGAAGTCGTCGGCGATGGCCAACTGCGCGTTGGCCGCCTGATCAAACTCCTGGGCCTGCGGGTAGCCTTCGACGAATTTCGTGTACTCGTCGAAAGCGCGGCTCGGGTTGCCCGATTGTTCGATGAGCGTGGCGAGTTGGAACTGGGCCGAGGCGGCGGCCGGGGAGACGGGATATTTTTTAACCAAAGCGCGGTAGGTCGAGACGGCGCGCCCCGTGCTACCGGCTGATTCGTCGTCACGCGCCTGCTGCAGCAATGCGGCCGCTTCCACATTTTTCTCCGGGCTGGTCGAGGGCGCAACGGCCTGCGCCATCACAGCAATGGGAACCACCCAGAGAAGTGCGGAAAACAAGACCCCGCGGCTGGCGCGAAAGTGAAACATCGGTCGCGTGAAAGTAGGAAGCCCGGGCCCAATCGTCAAGCCGTCATAAGGCGATGAGGGCCAGCGATCACGCAGGAGGAATCCCCGGCGCCCAAGGACCGCCGGTGCTCGGGGGAGGGAGTGCCGCCCCTCGGCAAGCTTTTCGGGGCATTCCTTTTCCCGCCGCGCGTGGCATATTGCTCCCCGTGACGGCTTCCTCCATCGACATCAGCTTTCTCTTGCCCGCCTTCAACGAGCAGCGCTTGATCGGGCGCGCCGTCGAATCGATCCACCGCGCGGCGGGGGACTGCGGCTTGGCCGGTTATGAGGTGATCGTCTGCGACAATGCCTCGACCGACTCCACCGCCACGCTCGCGGCCGCCGCGGGTGCCCGCGTGGTCATTGAGCCGCATCGTCAGATCGCGCGCGCGCGCAACGCGGCGGCTGCGGCCTCGCGCGGACGCTGGCTGGTCTGGCTGGATGCCGATGCGATGCTGACGCCCGCTGTGCTGGACGCAACCCTCGAGGCGTTGGCCACGGGGCGGGTCTGCGGCGGTGGTGCCCGCGTGGCCCTCGAAGGGGCGGAGCTCACCCCGTCCGTCCGCCGCACCGTCGCGGCGTGGAACTGGATCGCGAAGAATTTCGGCCTGGCCGCCGGCTCTTATTTTTTTGCGGTCCGCGAAGGATGGGCTGAGACAGGCGGATTCAACGAGGCCGTCTATGCCGGCGAGGAACTGCGCTTCGCCATCACGCTCAAAAAATGGGGGCGTGTCCGCGGGCTCGGCTTCCGCACTTTGCCTCAAGTGGTGCCGTCGTCCGCGCGGAAGTTGGACCAATTTACCTCCTGGGAGGTGGCGCGCCAACTCGCGCTGTTCGCCTGGCCGGGCAATCGCGCGCGGCGGGATCGGTGCGCATTCTGGTATGAAAGGCGCGAAGCAGTTGAGAGCTGAAAGATGAGGGTTGAGCGACGTTGTTTTTACCCCTCAACTTTTCCATGATCTACCTCGACAACAACGCGACCACGCCGCTCGATGCCCGGGTCCGCGAGGCGATGCTTCCGCTTCTCGGGGAAAACTTCGGCAACCCGTCGAGCGCGCATGCGGCCGGCCGCGCGGCCTGGGCGGCGCTCGGGCAGGCGCGGGAACAGGTAGCATCCTTGCTGGGCGCGCCGGACGAGTCTGTCTTTTTCACCAGCGGCGGCACCGAATCGATCAACACGGCCATCCGCGGCGCGCTCGCTGCGCAACCCGGCAAACGCCATCTTGTGACTTCGGCGGTCGAGCACAGTGCGACGAAAAATTTCTGTGATCAACTCGTGCGCGAGGGGTGCGAGGTGACATGGCTGCCGGTTGATGCGGGTGGACGTATCGACCTCGACGCCTACCGTACTTCCCTGCGTCCCGACACGGCCCTCGTCACGATGGTGTGGGCCAACAACGAAACCGGCGTGATCTTTCCCATTGCCGACATGGCGCGCATGGCCGACGAGAGACACATCGTTTTCCACACCGACGCCGTGCAGGCTGCGGGCAAGGTGCCTGTGGATTTGTCCGCCGTGCCGGCTCACCTGCTGTCGATCTCGGCGCACAAATTCCACGGACCCAAGGGCACCGGCGCCCTGTTCGTGCGTGCAGGCATGGGTTTGCCCTCGATCTTGCTCGGCGGCGCGCAGGAAAACGGACGCCGGGCCGGCACGGAAAATGTGCCGGGCATCGTCGGCCT
>JBAXCT010000088.1:0-8196 GCA_037141375.1 Chthoniobacterales bacterium
ATTTGGCACGGCGGGCGGCGGGGGCGAAGGCAGGAAAAGGAAAACCAAAACCACAGCCACAGCCGCGATGACTACGGAGATGGTGGCGACTTTTTGGTTCATGGCAAAGTACTCACCCACCAGACTTCGGGCGGCAAGCTGACGATGCGAGACACGCGGTCAAACCGCTCGAAATGCCGGACTCCGGGGGCCGCTTCCTCACGGCTGGCCCTAAACTCTACTTCCCGTTGGCGGCGTTCATGGCGTCCGTTGCCGCCTTGACCGCCACCGCCGGGTCGACGCCACCATCCAGAACTTGGTTGATCGCCGTGCCAAACGGTCCCCAGTAGTTGCCAAACTCCGTGGTCTGCGGGCGAGGGAAGCCCGCCGCCGCGGCATCGGCGAAGGTCTGAACACGCTCGCTGGCAGGCTCCACGCCGAGGGTCACCATCGGGCTGCGAGCCGTGTCGCTGTAGATCTGTGCGCCCTTCGGCCCGAAGAGGTACATGGCGACGGCGACAGCCAATTTCTTCTGCTTGTCGGGGATGTTCGGGTTCACATACCAATAGTCGACGCCGGCCAGCGGAGTGGCCGCACCACCGGGGCCGGACGGCATCTTGACCACGCCCAGGTTGGCGTCACCAAGCGCCTGCCTGAAATCGCCGAGCTTCCACGGACCGTTGATCGTCATATCGACAGCGCCTTGGGTGAAGAGTTGGTTGGACACGGCGTTATCGTCGGTGGTGTCGAAAGTTGCGCCTGCCGCCGCCTTCAAGTCCTTCAAGAACTGCAACGCGGGGGCAAAGCCTCCTTGATTCGCAACGCAGACACCGTTCGCATTGAGCAACGTGCCGCCAAAGGCGCCCGTGAGAAATCCGAAGCTGTGGTAAGCGGTCTGGTTGATGGCGATCTTTTTGCCACTGCTGACCATGAGCAGCAACTGGGCGGTCGTGGCTGGCGGATTCGGGATGGTGGTCTTGTTGTAATAAAGCGCCACAGCCTTGGCGATTCCCGGCACGCCATAGACCTTGCCGCCCACCTTGGCGCCCTCGAAACTGGCCGGAGGAAAGAAATTGGCCGCGTCTTCTTCTTTCAAAAGCTTGTCCAGCGGTGCAAGGCGACCGAGACGCACTTGGGCGCCGGTGTGGTCGTTCGGCGCGGTGAACATGTCGGGACCTCGTCCGGCCGCAACCTCCTCGTTCCATTTGTCAAAGATTCTTCCCTTTTCATTGAACTGTCCGAAAGGAACTCTCTCCAAGGTAACCTCAAGATTTGGTTGGTCTTTTTTCAGCAAGGCGACTGCCTGCTTCAGAGCATCCTCCTCGGCGCCACCAGCATCATAAGCATACCAGAGTTTGATCTTGCCCGCAGGCACGACCAGTCCCGCGGCGCTGCCTGCGACATTCACTTCCGCGAGACGCAATGTCTGGCCGGCAATCTTCTGGGTGGAGTATTTCAAGCTGCCGCGCAGCAAAGGCGCTGCATCTTCCTGGAGTGCTCCTTTCTCATCGCCTATGATGATGCTCACAGGGATAGGTTCCGGCGGATTTGTCGATTCGACTAATTCCGGCATCTCCCTGATGCTGTCGCCCGCAGACAAGGACCACGTCATAGCCCGTCGCGCGAGCGCGATCCGCAGAACGGCACCATCAGGCAGATCATAGCTAAGGACCTTGGCGTTGGGTCTGTAGTCTGGGCTGTCCGCGAGATTGACTTCCGCAGTGTAGTCCCCCACGCGCATGCGCCACCAGATTGGGTGATTGGGGTCCCGGACTGTAACCCAAGTCACAACATCGCCAATGCCATCGATATATATAGTTCGTGGAATCTCCAGATAACCCGCAGCCCTGAAGCTGCCCAGAGTTTTCTTAGCAACCGGTTTGCCCGGCTCGATGGAGGGAACTTCCTTGTATTTTTCTTGGAAAGAGAACGTGCTGGTCGCTGCCGATTGGGCCGCAGCAAAATGCGGCACGAGGGCATTGGCCAAGAAGCAGAGAGCCAGAGGAAGAATACCGAGAGTTTTACGAAGGGAAGTGGTCTTCATGACATGGAAGAGGGTGGAATCAGAGAAACCGCACAACATAAACCGACCCGGCAATCTGTCAAATGGCGTTTCCCCTCAAATGACACTCGCCGCGGCGCTCAACCGCCAATGATTTTGACCAGCACGCGCTTGCGGCGCAGGCCGTCGAACTCACCGTAAAAAATTTGCTCCCACGGGCCGAAGTCGAGCCGGCCTTCCGTCACGGCGACAACCACCTCGCGGCCCATAATGCTGCGCTTGAGGTGCGCGTCGGCGTTGTCTTCGGCGCCGTTGTGCTTGTATTGGCTGTGCGGTTTTTCCGGGGCGAGCTTCTCGAGCCACTTTTCGAAATCGGCATGGAGCCCGCTCTCGTCGTCATTGATGAAGACGCTGGCTGTGATGTGCATGGCATTGACCAGGCACAGTCCTTCTTTGATCCCGCTGGCGCGCAGACATTTTTCGATTTGTGGCGTGATGTTGAGCAAGCCGCGGCGCCCCGGGACTTCGAACCATAATTCTTCACGAAAGGATTTCATGGGAAGAAATTGAACAGAAGGTAACGAAGGCAACAAAGGGGAAACTTCCAGAAAATACTGTCTTCGTTAACTTCGTTTCCTTTTGTTCAAAAAATTACGACACCGCGTAACGGGCGAACTTGGACTCGAGCGCCGGAGGAATGTGCGCGGTGACGAGGGCGTCGTCGCCCTCGTAGCGGATTTCCACCACATGGCCCGCGCGGTGCAACTCGGCGAGCGCGGCGCTATCTGACTGCGGGACGCGGAACTTCTGGCGAAGGCGCCAGGCGGAAAGCTGGTTTTGCAATTCGTCGACAAACTCCTGCAGATTGGCACCGGTTTGCACCGAGATAGCCACGCTGCCTGGATGGCGTTGTAAGGCCGCATCCACCGCCTCGGGATTGGCCACGAGGTCGATCTTGTTGAAGACGATCAGGGTGTGTTTTCCGCCGGCTTCGATTTCATTGATCACCTCGTTGGTCGCGACAATCTGCTCCTCCCACTGCGGATGGCTGACATCGACAACATGGACGAGCAGATCGGCCGACTTCAATTCCTCGAGGGTCGCTTTGAACGACTCGATGACGGTGTGGGGAAGTTTGCGGATGAATCCCACCGTGTCGGTGAAGAGGACCTTGAGTTTATTCGGAAGGACAAATTGCCGGGTGGTCGGATCTAAGGTGGCGAAGAGTTTGTCCTCAGCGAGCACGCCGGCGTTGGTCAGCCGGTTGAGCAACGAGGATTTTCCCGCGTTGGTGTAGCCGACGATGGCGACGACGGGCCACTGGTGACGCTGGCGCCCCTCGCGCTGGATGGTGCGGTGCTTGCGCACCTCCTCGAGTTCGCGCAGCAGACGGGCGATGCGTTCCTGCACGCGACGGCGGTCGACCTCGAGCTGGGTTTCACCCGGGCCGCGCGTGCCAATTCCGCCAGTCTGACGGGAGAGGTGCGTCCACATGCGCGTGAGGCGCGGGAGAAGATACTGAAGCTGGGCAAGTTCGATCTGGAGTCGGCCCTCGCGGCTGCGCGCACGCCGCGCGAAAATGTCGAGGATGAGTTGGGTGCGATCGAGGATCTTGCGCGAGGTGATTTCCTCGAGATTGCGGCCCTGCGCGGGGGAGAGCTCGTCATCGAAGATGATGGAGCCGGCGCCGAGTTCGGCGCAGCGCAAGGCCACCTCCTCGGCCTTGCCTTTGCCGATGTAATAGGGCGCGGTGGGTTGGTCCAATTTCTGGGTGATCGTATCGACAACCTTGGCACCGGCTGTGGCGGCAAGTTCACGTAACTCGGCCAGAGAATCCTCAAGATCCCAGCGGCTGACACCGTGGCGCTCGAGACCGACAAGCACGGTTTTCTCCGTGGCGGTAGGAGGAGGGACGCTGATGATCATGCCCGGAACACGTGGAGTTGAAGGCTGCAGAACAAGGACCGAGAGAGGAGAGTAACCCTTGGGTACAGACTCATCATGAAAGACCCAACTGGCGGGCGATGCGGTCCAAGGTTTCGGTCGTCACGGATGATATGCTCTCTGCGGCGAATGTGGATCTGCCGCGAAACCACGTCAACTGCCTTTTGGCATATCGCTTGGTGGCGAGTGTGATGTCCTCACGACATTTGTCCTCCGTGATGTCCCCGTCGAGGAATGCGGTGATCTCACGCCAGCCGAGGATCTGTCGCGCAGTGGGACTGGCCGTTGCGCGAGAGGCCCGCACCTCGTCGATGGCTCCGCCTGCCAGGCGCGAGGCAACAGCCTCGGCGATCCGCGTCGCGAGATCGGCGCGTTCGCGCACCAGCACCACTCCGTGCAACCCCTCTGGAACGGGCAAGGCGGTAAGGATGGCGGAGGCGGGACCCCCTGTCTGCAGGCACAATTCCAGCCGACGCGCGACGCGACGCGGATTCTGCGGATCCACCGAAAGGGCGCTGGCCGGATCCAATTCATGCAACCGTTCCAGCATGACTGTCAGCGGCATCGCCCTCACCTCCTCGCGGATGGACGAATCAATCGCCGGTAGCTCCGGTAACCCTGCCATCAGCGCCTGCAGATAGAACCCGCTGCCGCCCACGATGAACGGGACAAGTCCGCGACCGATGACATCGGCGACCACCGGCAACGCCATGCCGGCATAGCGCGCGGCATCCATCTCATCTGCGCAAGCCAAGCAGCCGAAGAGGTGATGCACCACATCCGCGCGTTCGGTCGCGGATGGTTGAGCGCCCAGCACGGGAAGCTCGCGGTAGAGTTGGAATGCGTCTGCGTTGACAATTTCCCCGCCGCACTTTTGCGCGAGGGCAATGGCGACGGAAGACTTGCCCGCCGAGGTCGGTCCGACCACGAAGACGGCACGGCGCAAAATGGAGCGGTCCGTCTTCACCGCCAAAGAAAACGTCCGCTCCCCGCTGTGGGCAGGGAGCGGACGCGGCTAATTTTTGCGGGCACCTCAGGCCTGCGAGGACGGCTCGACCTGCTCCTCGGAACGCTCGTCGTCGCGATCACGGCCGACCGCGCGGTCGGACGGGAGTTTGGCCCCGCTGACCACGAGTTTGCGACCCATGTATTCCTTGTCGTGCAGTTCGTCGACCGCACGCTTGGCTTCGACGATGCTGTTCATCTGGACAAAGCCGAATCCCTTGGACCTCTCGGTATGCTTGTTGGTGATGATCTCCACATTGGCCACGGTGCCGACGCCGGAGAAGAGTTCGAACAAGTCGCTTTCACCTGCATCATAGGAAAGATTGCCGATGTAAAGACGGGGTGTGGTGACTTCGATGTCCTCGGGCAGGCGGGACTCCCGGCGCTCGCGCGGCTTGCGCTGGGCCGGAGCCACCCCCTCTTCCCGCAGGGTGCGGGACTGGCGGGGTTCGCGGGGCGGTTGGTCGCTGGACGAGGATCGTTGCGGTTGCGGGGTGATGCCGAAGAAGGCTTTGATTTTATCCCACAGGCCAGCCGGTTGGCGTGGTTCGCGGTGCACATGGAAGTTGTCGCCGGAGCGTTGACGGGACGAATGGCTGGAGCGGCCGCCGCGACGGCGACGCTGCCCTGAGTTGGAATGATTTGAATTCATAGAGACGATCAGTGATGTAGTTTGTATTGTTGTTTTGCGGGGCGCGCCGACCGCGCATGCGTTGGATCCCGCAGGTGTGTTCCGGATACGGCGCCATAGCGGCGCAGCGGGCGAATGATGCACGATTTCCATCCGGTTGCTTCTCGAGGAGGGCCAAGGAGCCAGCGTGGCGCAGGGCTTTCGGGCCTGCGGCCAAGCTGAGCAGAAAAAAGAGCCAGCCGGATTTGGGGCGACCGGATGCACGAATTGCCTGCAGCCAAGAGGAAACAACAAACATGGCCATAACCTCGATAAGAGACATGTAAAATAGGCGCACCGATCCCGAAGGGCAAGAACGAAATCGCCGCCCTGAGGCGGCGATCACGTAAGTTCAAATAGATCCCAAGTTACTCCATAGCAGGTTCTTCCATCGGATTTTCTGGCGAAGAGCCTCCTCCACCATTATCGGGGGCGAAGCCCATGCGACCGCGATGGGGAGGCCCCAAGCGATCCAACAAGGGCGCCAACTCCGGGTTTTGTTTGAGCACGGCGTCCTTGACCGCTTGGTGCAATTCCAAGGCGGCTTGCTTTTTGGCCTCGGGCCCTTGGGCGGCCCGAATTTTCTCGCGGGCAACCTGCACGGCGGGGTCGTTCTTGACGGATTCACGGGCGGCCTTGAGGGATTCTTTCTGTTCCGGGGTCAGGGATTCGAAGCGATCGCGCACGTCTTTGGCCCGAGTGCGAGCCTGTTTGAGTTTGTCCAGAACGGGTCCCAACGTGGGGTCCGCGGTCAGCATGGCGGCGCGCATGGCGTTCTCCAGTTGGGTATCGATGGCCTTGCGGGCTTCTAGCAGCGAGCGCACGGTGGGATCGTTTTTCGCTTTTTCTTTGGCTGCAGCGAGGCTCTGCATTTCTTCGGGCGGGAGATTCACGCCCATCTGGCCGTGCTTTTTCTGGTGCGATTTGTCCCAACCCTCGCCTTGGGCGGGGGGGGTGATGGCGTTTTGGGCAACCGCGGACACGGCCATCAGCGCGGTCAGCGAGAGGGTAGTTAGGGTTTTCATGACACCCAGTCAAACCCCGACTCTCGGCGCGGGTTGCGGGGTTTTTTAATCCGGCAGCGGGGACGGATTTTCGGGCTGCACCAGAGGAAGGGTGACTTGGAAGGTCGAACCGGAGCCCGGAACACTCTCGAGGAGGACATCCCCCCCGTGCGCCTCGATCACGTTTTTAACGATGGAAAGCCCGAGGCCGGTGCCTCCGCTCTCGCGCGAGCGGTGTTTGTGCACCCGGTAAAAGCGCTCGAAGATGTGTTCTTGGTCCTCGTAGGGGATGCCCGGACCATTGTCCGAGACACGCACCTGCAGGTTCGGCCCCGCGCGCTCGATATGAACTTCGACCTTCAGCCCGGGGCGGTTGCCGTATTTCAGCGCATTCTCCAGCAAGTTGAGAAAAACCTGTTCGAGCCGGCGGCTGTCGGCCTCGAGTACCAGATCCCCTTCGGCCGACACGATGCACACCTCCGCACCCCGGGCGCGAATCGGCTCGTCGAGCTGATCGATCACGCGGCGCAGGAGGCCGCGCAGATCGACGGGCTCCAGATCGAGTGGCACGGAGCGGGACTCGGCTTGCGCAATGATCAGCAGATCCTCGACGAGATGGCCGAGTCGGTCGCCGTGCTTGGCCATGACGCGCAAGGCGCTCTCGGTCATCGCCCGGTCATCGAGCCCGCCCTCGATCAATGTTTCGAGATAGCCGTTGATGATGGTGAGCGGGGTCCGCAATTCGTGCGAGACGTTGGCCACGAATTCGCGCCGGACGCGCTCGAGTGTTTTGATTTTGGTGATGTTGTGCACCACGACCACCGCGCCGGTCTCGCCATCATCGAGAACCAGCGGCGAGATACTTAGCTCGAAGGTGTGGAGGGTCATCCCCTCCTCGATCGAGACCTCGCCGCGGTGCGGTTGCCCGTCGGCGACGCCCTGTGCAACCAAGCGGTGCAGGTCGTGACTGCGGAAAACCTCCATCACACTCCGTCCAACCGGCGGCACCTTCAGCTGGAACATCGAGTCGAGGCCGGGATTGGAGAGGCGGATGCGCATGCCGCGATCGACAATGAAGACCCCTTCGAAAATGCTGCCGAGGATGGCCGTGAGCCCGAACCGTTCCTGCGAGGCCTCCCGTTCAAGGCCGCGTATCCTCGAGGCGATGGACTTGAGATCGCGCTCTGCCGACCGCAAACCCCGCGGCAGGTCGAGCATCAACGGTACGGCGAGATCCTCCCGGGCCACGCGGCCCAGCCCGATACGCAGCCGGAGGATGCCCATGATGTAGCGGCGGGCGGCCACCGCCAGTATCGAGAGCACGAGCGCGATGATAAAAAGCCAGGAATGTTCCATGGGATCTCCTAAACGCGAAGGCGACCGCCCACGTCGGGAATCGATAGTATGAGCAGAACGGGTTCGTCCTCAATCAAGAGAACCTTTGCCGCTGGGAGGTGGGTGAATGCCATGCGCGGGTGCAAGCTAGAAAACTTGGCCGGGGCCTCAAGACAAAAAGTGAGCCGCCAGGTTGTCCGGCCAGAAAACAAGAAAACTGACCGGCCTGGCGGCTCTTGGCGCAAACCAAACCGATA